>NZ_JACJFL010000036.1:0-47261 GCF_014164575.1 Pseudoalteromonas sp. SG41-1 | reverse complement strand
GTTGCGACATTGTCGCTAGGGATGCGTATAATACATCCTTTATTTTTCGAGTCAACACTTAGTTTTAAACTTTCTTGCGAATATTTAAAACCGAAGTTTTATTTAACTCTCTGAGTTGTTCGTGCCTCGCTATGCGTTGGCGTTTCCCGTCTCAGTGGGGTCGCATTATAGGGAGATCCAAAAACAGATCAACACTTTTTTTGATCTTTTTTGATTTAATTGACTGTTCGAACAAATTTAGTGCATAAAGGTGGTTTTTAATACAATAAAAGGGCTTTTACAGCCCTTTTGTTACTTAACAATAAACTTCCAACCAGCTTTTGCTTGCTGTTTAGACTCTTGTTGGAGCTCACTTGCCATTAGCGGGTGCGCTTTTAGCCAATCATTTTCAAATATTAGTGTTAGAGCGTCATTATTAACAGTTAATACTAATTTTGGTAATACATCATCTTGGCGACGCATTGATAAGATCACTGCGATCCTAAGCAACCGTGTTACATACTGAGTAAGCTGAGCATGGCAGCCTAAATACTCAAAAACATTCTTTTGCAGATCTGAACGATGTGCATTCGCTACAGCCACAATAATTTTATGCTCCGATTGTGAAAAGCCTGGCATATCGGTGTTTTCTAAAATATAAGCGGTGTGCTTTTGATATTGCTTATACTCAATTAACAAACCAATCTCATGCAATTGCGCAATCGCTTTTAGTAAAGGCAGGCCACTATTGTTGAATAGTGGCCACTGCTCGCTGACTTGAGCTGCGAGGTGACTGGCGAGTTCTGCAACTCGGTTCGCTTGTTTTTGATCGACATGATAACGGCTCATCAGGCCATCAACAGTGCGCTTTCGAATATCATGATTATGAAACTCAGGGATCATGCTATAAAGCACACCTTCACGAAGTGCGCCTCCTGCTAATCCCATTTTATCAATTTCAAGCGCTTCGAATAAAGCAATTAAAATAGCGAGCCCTGACACAAAAACTAAACGTCTTTCTTCACTAAGCCCAGGTAAATCTAGCTCAGCGATGGTCTCATAGGCGATCGATTGCTTTTTAATTTTATTGAGTTTATCTAAACTCAGTGTTTCATCGAGTGATTGTGCCACCATAATTTCTTGGATAGCTTGTACAGTACCCGATGCACCTGATGCAATCTCCCAACCCGCCACTTTATAACTTGGCGCTATATCATCAATAACTACTCGTGCGGCTTTAATAGCAGCATTGAAATTAGCGTCATTGAGTTTACAGTCTTTAAAGTAACGTTCTAGGTAGGTAACACAGCCCATGTTTAGGCTTTTATAATGTAGTGCGTCGAATCCCTTACCTATAACTACCTCAGTACTGGCACCGCCAATATCTATTACTAGTTGGCGACCACTACATGAAGATGTATGCGCAACGCCTTTATAAATAGTGCGCGCTTCTAGCTCACCACTAATGACATTAATTTTATGCGCAAGGATTTGCTCGGCTTTGATTTTAAATTCATCAGCATTCGTTGCTAAGCGCAAAGTAGCGGTGGCAACAATAGTAATGTTGTTTTTAGGGATATCTTGAAGACGCTCTGCAAATAGTGCGAGACATTCCCAGCCTCGTTGCATTGCTTCTGTGCTCAGTAAATTATCATCATTTAGCCCTGCGGCTAATCTGACTTTGCGTTTAACTCGGCCTATTGTTTGTAAGCCGCCAGCAATTGACTTAGCGATCAACATGTGAAAACTGTTAGATCCTAAATCAATTACTGCATAAACATTTTTTTGCGGTTTAAGTTGCCCCACCGTTCAAAAACCTCTAGTTACTACTACGACTATAACGACGGTCGCAATTACGACCGTGCTTTTTGGTAACTATTGTTTGGTCTACGTCCGCTGTTGTTACTACGACTACGTGGGCCTGTTGAATAATTACGCTTTCTTTGAATAGTAGGCTTAGTTAAATCATCAAGCAATGCACTTTTATCATAATGTGATAAAGGAATGCTGTGCTCTATGTATTCTTCAATTTCATGAAGATTATATGCGTACTGCTCACATGCAAAACTAATTGCCTTACCTGATGCCCCAGCGCGTGCTGTACGGCCAATACGATGAACATAATCTTCACAATCATCTGGTAAGTCGAAGTTAAATACATGACTCACTTCAGGGATATGTAAGCCACGAGCAGCAACATCTGTTGCCACAAGGAAGTCTAAATCACCTTTAGAGAATTGCGCTAAAATTGATTGGCGTTTTTTCTGATTTACGTCACCAGTGAGCATTCCCACCCGGTGTCCATCAGACTTTAACCATGCATAAACCGTTTCACAGCTATGTTTAGTATTTGCAAACACAATGGCTTTCTCAGGCCATTCTTCTTCAATCAAAGTTAATAACAGCTTAACTTTATCTTCTTGAGAAGGATGAAATAACTCTTCAACAATGCGCTTGCCAGTTTTCACATCAGGTTCAATTTGTACATGCTCTGGGTTTGTCATGTGCTCAAACGCCAGTTCTTGAACGCGATACGATAACGTTGCTGAAAATAATAAATTAAGGCGTTGTGATGTATCCGGCATACGGCGGAACATATAGCGAATGTCTTTTATGAAACCCAAATCAAACATACGATCGGCTTCATCAAGTACCACTACTTCGATTTCATTGAGGGTGTAACACCCTTGTTTATATAAATCGATTAAGCGCCCTGTGGTGCCAATTAAAATATCAACGCCTTTTTCTAATTGTGCACGTTGTTTTTCGTAATCTTCGCCACCATATACTAAACCTAAGTTAAGATTACAGTGTGGCGCTAAAATTTTTGCATCTTTGTGGATCTGAATCGCAAGCTCCCGAGTAGGGGCCATGATCAGGGCTCTTGGATGTTTACTAGGTGCTTTGCTAGATTGTAATAACCGATGGCACGTGGCAGTTAAAAACGCCAACGTTTTGCCTGTACCTGTTTGTGCTTGACCCGCAATGTCGCGGCCATCACAAATAAAAGGTAGGCATTTAGCTTGTATGGGTGTGCAATATTCAAACCCACTTTCGGTTAACCCGGCAACCACTTCCGGTGCAATAGCAAAGTCTGAAAACTTTTTATCGGTCAAATGTGTCTTAGTCATAGCGTTTAAGCATAACGTTTAAACTTGCAATAAGAAACAAGAGTGTTTAAATACGCATTAAATAATTCGCCTAACTTATCGGAGAGCGCAATGAGCGAGAAAATTATTCAATTAACTGACGATGGCTTTGAAGCTGACGTTTTACAATCAGACAAGCCTGTATTAGTTGATTTTTGGGCAGAATGGTGTGGACCGTGTAAAATGATCGCGCCAATTCTTAATGAAGTGGCAGAAGAGTTTGATGGCCGTGTTGTAATTGGTAAATTAAACATTGACCAAAATGCGGGCACACCACCTAAATTTGGTATTCGTGGTATCCCTACGTTACTTCTTTTCAAAGAAGGCCAAGTTGCGGCAACTAAAGTGGGTGCACTTTCTAAAACTCAACTTGTTGAGTTTTTAGAAAACAACATCTAAAAATATGCCTAAAAAAAGGGCAACTGCCCTTTTTTTTAATTTTTTTTTGTATAAAGACTGGACGCCTAGCGAATGACCTGCTAGTTTATAAAGCCAACTAATCCTTAGTTTACCAACAAACCTCTCTCACTAATCAATATCGATTATATGAGCATGATAACTGTAATAAAGAACCCACCAATATGCATTTACGCGAATTAAAAGACAAGTCGATCAAAGAACTTGTAGACTTAGCTGAGTCCATGGGGCTCGAAAACGTAGCCCGCTTAAGAAAGCAAGATATTATCTTTGCTATCCTTAAAGCCCACGCCAAAAGTGGAGAGAACATTTTTGGCGGTGGTGTATTAGAAATCTTACAGGATGGTTTTGGTTTCTTAAGATCATCAGAAGCCTCTTACCTTGCTGGTCCTGATGACATTTATATATCACCTAGCCAAATTCGTCGTTTTAGTATGCGTACTGGTGATTCTATAATGGGTCTCATACGTCCACCTAAAGACGGTGAACGTTACTTTGCATTACTAAAAGTAAACGAAGTAAATTTTGATAAACCTGAAAACTCTCGCACGAAAATTCTTTTTGAAAACCTTACCCCGCTACATGCAAACGAACGTTTACGTATGGAACGCGGTAATGGTAGCACCGAAGATATTACTGCTCGAGTACTTGATTTAGCCTCACCAATTGGCCGTGGTCAACGTGGTTTATTAGTAGCACCGCCTAAAGCGGGTAAAACAATGCTACTACAAAATATTGCGCAATCGATTACCCATAACCACCCAGATGCGACATTGATGGTACTACTTATCGATGAGCGTCCAGAAGAAGTTACTGAGATGCAACGCCTAGTAAAAGGTGAAGTTATTGCATCAACGTTTGATGAACCAGCAAGCCGTCACGTACAAGTTGCTGAAATGGTAATTGAAAAAGCAAAACGTTTAGTTGAGCACAAAAAAGATGTAATCATCTTACTGGATTCAATCACACGTTTAGCACGTGCTTATAACACGGTAATTCCTTCATCAGGTAAAGTACTTACTGGTGGTGTTGATGCTAACGCCCTGCATAAACCAAAGCGTTTCTTTGGTGCTGCGCGTAACGTTGAAGAAGGCGGTAGTTTAACTATTATCGCAACTGCGCTTATCGATACCGGCTCTAAGATGGATGAAGTTATCTACGAAGAGTTTAAAGGTACTGGTAATATGGAATTACACTTAAATCGTAAGATTGCTGAAAAACGTGTATTCCCTGCAATCGACTTTAACCGCTCAGGTACCCGTCGCGAAGAGCTACTGACTAAACCTGATGAACTACAAAAAATGTGGATTTTACGCAAAATAGTTCATGAAATGTCTGAAATTGATGCCATGGAGTTTTTAATTGATAAACTCTCTATGAGCAAAACGAATGATGAATTTTTTGATTCGATGAAGCGTCAATAATTCTCTTTACTAGATTCTAAAATGCCTGTTAATACAGGCATTTTTTTTGCCTATCCCTAAATCTCACTCCTATTATAAATTTGTTTTATTAATCTCTTTGCTCTGTTTCCTATAGACGAAAATCATCAGACTGCGCAGTATTGAGTAAATATTAAAACTGCGATTATTTAAATCTAGCACGCAGTAATGCCACTCAATAAAACGCTCAACTCGCCTTATTGGTTAGTAGTAACTTATAGCCTTAATGTAACGACCCATTAAGCTTATATATCGCTCTTTTAAGTCAGCTGTTGTGATAGCTGCTTAATCAAATCATCTACTAATTCTTTTACGTCTGCATCACTACTGGGGTTATGTTTTTGTGATAAGAGTGATTTATCTAAGCACATCGCTGCATTAGCTACATCAGTTAATGAAAATATCTGTGCGGCACCAAGGATACGATGGCTATCTTGCTGTAATGCAATATAGTCCTTTGCTGCAAGGTGCTGTGTAAGTGACGCTATTTCATCATCAAAGCTGGCAATAAAACTCGTCACTAAATCGCTAATATCAGGATTAGCTAAAGGTAGCGTGCTGGTACTACTTAAATGCGCTGCGAGTGCCTGATAAAACGCTTCTTTTTCTATTGGCTTACTTAAATAGCCAGTAAATCCCATCGCTAAGTAATTATCTATTTCATGACTCATTGCATTAGCTGTTAACGCAAAAATAGGTTTATTAAAACCACACTTATGTAACAGTTCAAATGCACTAAGGCCATCCATTACTGGCATCTGTATATCTAATAAAACAACATCTGGAAATTCACTGAGGCACTGTTCAACTGCTTGCTCACCATTACTTACTGAGATCACTTCAAGGCCAATCGACTTTAAAAAGCGCGTTATTAGTCTACGATTGTCGGGATGATCTTCTGCTAATAATACTCGCCCAACTAGACCTTTAGTTGCAGCTGGTTTTGAGTTGTCGGTAGCAATAAGGGTTGGCGCATACTCTTTACATGGCACATTAAAAATAAACTCACTGCCTTTACCATGCTCACTTTCAACACTAATATAACCCCCCATCATAATTGCTAATTGCTGGGAAAGACTCAAACCAAGTCCTGAACCACCGAACCTGCGGGTGATGGTATTATCGCCTTGTTGAAAACATTCAAAAATGTTTTTTATTTGCTCTGTATTCATACCAATCCCCGTATCAATCACTTTAAAGCATACGCCTTGTTCGGTGTGATTAATATCCAGAGTAACACTGCCGTGCTCGGTAAATTTGATCGCATTAGTCAGTAGGTTTATTAGTATTTGCTTAACGCGGATCATATCTAACTTAGTCCAATAACTCGAGCCTAAGTGATTTTCTAATAGCAGCGTTAAACCTTTACTTTTAGCCTGCATACTTGACATAGCATAAACATCATTAACAAGCTCCACGAGGTCAAACTCGCTAACATGTAAATCTAAACGGTTTGCTTCTATCTTACTAATATCGAGCACATCATTAATCAAATCTTTTAAATGATCGCTATGTTTTTTAATAACTAACAATTCTGTTTGTAATTGCTGGGGCTGATATAAACCATGCAATAAGTCGTCTGTTTGCCCTAAAATAGCGGTAAGTGGTGTGCGTATTTCATGGCTGATATTAGCCAAAAACTGGCTCTTAACTTGATTCGCGGCACGTAGCTCTTGTGCCACATATTGTAATTCTTGAGTACGTTGCTCAACTTTTTGCTCTAATTGGGCTTTAGCCTTTTTTTCGATTGCACGGCGATATAATACAACTGCACAGATCAATACCAACATCAGCACAATAGACAGTAAAATAGTTAACTGTGAACGTTTTTCAATCTTTAATTCTTGTAGGCTACGCTCTTGTTTAAGCTGTTTAATTTCTTGGTTTAACTGGTTCGACTGAAACTGAGACTGAAATACATTTAACGCTTTCATGACCTCTTCACTGGTTATGCTACGTTGATAATCAACAAACTGTTGGTGCAGATGAATAGCCCGCTTATAGTCACCGGCACCAGCGCTTAATAACGCCTCGATACCTAAGCCGTCTTTAATACGCAATTCATCTTTATATTCTTTGGCTAGTGATATTGATTGTTGTAAATTTTGCTCCGCAATATCAATATCCCCCATCACTAATTGCACTTTAGCTAAAACATGTAAAGAAGCTAACCGTAAGGATTGATTATCTATCTGCTGAGCGTATTTTTGAGCTGCTTGTGCGTGATACAAAGCAGCATCCAACTCATCGATTTTTAAATTTATGTTAGCTAAGTTGGTATGCTGTACAGATAACTGATAGGCATCATTTACACTTTGATAATAGCGTAAAGCGAGCTGGTAATAGTGCAACGCTAATTGATTTTGACCCGACTCAGTATAAGCAACACCCATATTGCCATAGGAACGAGCAATCCCCTCTTCATCACCCAATTGCTGAAATACATCGAGCACTTCGCGATAAATTTCGAGTGCCGAATCATAGCTAGATAAACGAATATAGATGCCCGCAATATTATGAAGAATATCAGCTTTGTCTTGCGCGCTACCATCTATTTCATAAAGTGCTTTTGCCTGCTGGTAATGATCTAAAGCAAGCTCCATGTTGTGCATATTAAAATATGCAAGGCCAATATTACTTAGCAAGTTGGCTTGTTTTAATGGACTCTTTAAACGTACCGCTAAGTTTAACGCACGGCTGTAATCAATAATGGCTTGTTGTAATAAACCTTGAAAATATTGCACCACGCCCTGCATTTTTATTGCTCGAAAATGTAACTCAGGCAGATTTTCAAATGTACTATGCTGCTCAAGCAACTGATAATAATGCAATGCTTGGGGATAATTACTCAACTCAAACGCACGCTCAGCTAAACCAGAATAAATAGCAACTTGTTGCTGATTTGATAATTGTGTAGACAGTAACTGGGTTGCTAACAGCTGCTTTTCAGACCATTCATCAGTAACTTTAAATTGTTCAAAAAGTGCTACTTGTTGTTGAGCATTACCTGATTGAGAAAAAACGCCAAGCATACTAATAGAGCAAATAAATAATAGGCGCTTAAACTGACCCAGCATAATTTTTTCCTTGGAATTTTGTTAGCAGTAGAAGCTATGATAGTTTAGTCAAGATACACCAATAACTAGACTGTAAACAATGCTTAACCCACTGATTGATGAGATTTTCGAGTTAATTTTAACGAAGCACATTTGGAAGGTTCACACTTTAGCGTTGGAATTATCTAAGCGAGGTGTAGTTAATAACTTAGATACAGATCCATACCGTGATCTGTTTAAGCGTAACTTTTTAATTATGAATGCACTTTATCAACTGCAACAACAACTGTTGCCAAATCAATATTTATTGGTAGCCAGTTTACATATAGAGCTCACCGATAATCCAGATAAGATAACTATTGCAGCGCATGACTCATTACAAACGTACTATCTAGATTGGCAAAATTACGATGCTTCGATAACAGAAGTTAAATCACTGTTAGATGACTTTTGGCGTACTTTTCGTGCATCACCAACAATAAATACGCTTGATCAACAACAACGCCAGACATTATTAAAGCGCTGGGAATTACCTGACGATTTTTCTATGCAGGCATTGCAAAAGCGCTGGCGGCAGTTGGCAACACAATATCATCCAGATAAACAACATGGTAATGCAGAGCAGTTTAAACAGTTAAAAAATGAATATGAGCAGCTTAGAGCAAGCTGCTCAAAAACATCATAAGCAATAATTAACGAGTTAAACGACGGGCACGAATTTTACGCCCTTTAATATTACCTTCCGTTAATTTTCGTAGCGCGGGCTTTGAGCTATTACGTTCGACAGCCACAAAAGCCACATTATCAAGCACATTAATTTTACCGACTTGACGTCCGGCAACACCATCTTTACCGGTTAATGCACCTAAAATATCACCTGCGCGTACCTTTTGCTTTTTACCTGAATCGATCATTAGTGTCACCATTTGTGGTTTGTATGGTGGCTTTTCAAGTAGGCTAAACGGCGGTAATTGTTCTGGTAAAAAATCACATTCATAATGGTCACCAATTTGTGCCACTTTGAATTGTTCTGCATCGCCATAAATAGAGCATGCAATGCCTTTTTTACCAGCACGACCAGTTCGACCAATACGGTGTACGTGGGTTTGTGGGTCATGGGCAAGGTGGTAGTTAATCACCATATCCATATCATCGATGTCTAAACCGCGAGCGGCTACATCAGTGGCCACTAAAATCGAGGCGCTTTTATTAGCAAAGTGGATCAAGGTGCGCTCACGATCTCGCTGCTCTAAATCACCATGCAATGACACGGCACTGAAGCCTTCATCAGCTAAATCATCACACACCTGTTGAGTTTCGACCTTGGTATTACAAAACACCACACAACTTTCTGGTTGAAACTTCAGCAGCAACAATTTTAATGTATTAAAACGTTGTTTGTTATTATCCATTTTATAAAAGTACTGTTTAATAGTACTTTTTTCTTGCTCTTCTTCAACCTTCACCATAACAGGATTGCTTAATACACGCTTGGCAATCGCTTCTATTGCGCGCGGAAAAGTGGCGCTAAATAATAAAGTTTGACGCTGTTTTGGAATACGCTCAATAATTGCATCCAAAGTGTCTTGAAAGCCCATATCAAGCATTTGATCGGCTTCATCAAGTACTAGCGTGTCTACATCATCTAAACGTAGCGTACCTTTGCGAATATGATCATCTACACGCCCAGGTGTGCCAACAATAATATGTGCACCATGCTCTAGTGAACCAATTTGTGGACCAATCGACACGCCACCACATAGAGTTAATATTTTTATATTGTGAATACCACGCGCTAATTTACGCATTTCCACAGCTACTTGCTCAGCCAACTCACGGGTTGGACAAAGCACTAAAGACTGTATACGAAAACGCTTAACATTAAGCTTGGCCAACACACCTAAACTAAATGCGGCAGTTTTACCTGAGCCAGTTTTAGCTTGTGCAATGATGTCTTTACCTTCAAGCACTGGCGGCAGGCTTTGCGCCTGTACAGCGGTCATTTGGGTGTAACCTAAAGTCGATAAGTTATCGACCAAACCTGATGGTAAAGCGAGTGATGAAAAAGCTGTAGCGGTCAAAGTAATTTCCAGTGCAATAAGTAAACATGAAAAGCCGCTGCAGATGCCCGACTTAGTTATGCTGCATAATAGCAGAATATACAAATTGCTACCATTAAGCTGACCATATTCTCAATAAACATTCACCATAACATCGCCACCGATAGGCATTTATCTCATCTACTTTTGTTGCTCAGTATTAAATGCTTTAATAACTCTCACTTGAAAATATAACCAGGTCAATAATGAAAAAAATCATCACCGGATTACTGCTCGCCGGCAGCTTTTTAGCCAATGCCGCCGAGCCTGAATTTACCGCAAAGCAACTTCAGCAAGTCACCGAACTAAGAACTAATGCCAGTAACAGCGAGTTAAGCTATCAATTGCTTGAATCGCTTACTACTGAAATAGGACCTCGCTTACCTGGCACAGAAAACGATAAAAAAGCCGTTGCGTGGGCCCAAGCTAAATTTAAAGAGCTTGGTTTTGATAAAGTATGGCTAGAAGAAGCAACCTTTCCTGAATGGCGCCGTTTTAGTGAAAGTGGCAAAATTTTAACGCCAAGCGAGCAACCTTTGCACCTAACAGCATTAGGCCACAGCGTTAGCACACCGAAAGATGGCATTACCGCTGAAGTCGTATTATTTGAAACGCTTGATGAACTTATCGCAGCACCAGCAAACAGCTTAAAAGGTAAAATAGCTTATATAAATTACCATATGAACCGTCATATTGATGGCAATGGTTATGGTCCTGCTGTTCGTGCTCGTTCAACAGGTTCAGTTGAGGCTGCAAAAAAAGGCGCGATTGGTTATATGATGCGTTCTGTTAGCACCGCACACCACCGCTTTGCTCATACCGGTGGCAGTCACTATCAAGAAGGTGTTACGAAAATCCCTAATGTGACCATTGCTAATCCTGATGCAGATCAGCTAGCTCGCTTAGTTGCACTAGGTAAAAATGTTACCGTAAATATCAATGTGCAAACTGAAGATCGCGGCCAAGGTAATGGCTATAACGTGATTGGTCAGTTCAATGGCACACAAAACCCTGAACAGTACGTACTGATTGGCGGTCATTTAGATTCTTGGGATTTAGGCACTGGCGCACTTGATGATGGTGCAGGCGTTGCGTTAACCATGGCTGCAGCCAAACATATTAGTGAAATAAAACGTCCTAAACGCAGTATTCGTGTAGTGTTATTTGCCGCTGAAGAGCTAGGATTATGGGGCGCTAAAGCTTATTTTAAAAAGCATGCAAATGAACTTGATAAAATTGTTGCCGCCGCTGAATCTGACTTTGGTGCTGATGTAGTGTATGGCTTTGAATCGAATGTCTCTGCAGCCTCGTTGCCAGTAGTGCGTGCAATAGCCAAGCAACTTGCGCCGCTAAATGTTGAATACATAGGTAAAAATAGCGCTAATGGTGGGCCTGATTTAATTCCATTTAAAAATGCCACCAGCGCGCCAATTTTTGAGCTGCACCAAGACGGTACTGATTACTTTGACTACCATCACACTGCTGATGATACGCTTGATAAGATCGATCCGGCTAAACTTAAGCAAAATACCGCAGCATATGCTGTATTTGCGTTTATGGCAGCTGATGCTAAAACTACAATTAAAGCAAAGCCTGTAGCGAGTAAATAAGCTAACCAAACATACTTTATTACAATTTTTTACTTTGCATCTAACCCTCCTTGTTTTAATTTAACGTAAAACAAGGAAGGGGAAAAAAGGCCATATGCTACTATTCAATACCAGCGATTCATTGTCGTTTTTCAGCCAAACAAAAACCTGCCCATACTGTCATCACGATGACTATCGACTACAAAACCACAGCCGCTTTTTGCGTTTTTCAATTGTCCCTATGCTGCCATTAGCATGGCATTACCAATACCAGTGTAGCCATTGTCAGCACAATGTGCAGCTTTCAATTATGCAACTGCCATGGTTAGAAAAGCTTTCTTTGATCAAATATTTTATAGGCTCGATATTACTTATCTGGTTATCAATTTACTTCTATACACAACATCTTGATGAGCTAAAAGCCAAGCAAGCAATACTCAGCCAGCCACAAGCATTCGATACTTACTTGGTACATGCTGATAAGTTTTCTAACGAACCATTGCGCCCTGAAAACCTAAAAGTAGCCCAAGTACTCGAGTTTGATGACCAAAATATCACCTTTCAAATCAGCAATTATCGCTATAAACGCGACAGCGGCATTACTATGGCTATGCGTACCAGCTTATTGATACAAAAAGATTATTTCTCATCAAGAACAATAACTTTACCGCGCAGCGAAGTACAGCGTTTATATGATGATGGTGCTATTTATGATGTACTACGCCCTTATGCATATAGCTTATATGGTGGTTTTGTGATGTTCCCACCACGCCCTAAACCGCTATATGAAGGGTTGAAGCTTAATAAAAATAATCAGCAAGGCATCATCTATTACAAAGATGGGTTATTTCCTGAAGCGTTCGAAAGCTTTTTACTCGCCAGCAAAGAAGGCTCACAATGGGGTCAGCTTAATACTGCGCAAATGTATCGTGATGGTGAGGGGGTAGAAAAAGATATCAGCCAAGCTATTTATTGGTATCAACAAGCTGCCAGGCAAAATAACCACAAAGCCAAAGTACAACTCAAAGAGCTGTGCCTTGAGTATTCCTGTTAATATAGCCAAACTACCCACAACAAGTGGATATAAATATGGCAAGCTTTTAGCTTGCCATTTAACACGTAAATACGACTGTTACATTGTTAAGTGTTGGTCTAAAAAGGTCAGCACTTTTTGATAATAACGAGTGCGATGTTCTTGCTTATAAAAACCATGCCCTTCATCTTCAAGCAGTTCATATATATAAGGATGTTTAGCTTTTTTAAGTGCCGCAATCAGTGATTCGGCTTGCTCAATCGGTGCACGCTGATCTTCACCACCATGCACTATCAGCACTGGAGCCTTTAACTTATCAATATTATAGCTAGGTGAAAAAGCCTTTAGTTGCGCTTCATCTGTACCCAATACATTCTGTAAATAACGTTGGCCACTATCGCGCTCCGCAACATCCCCTTCTTTAAACATTAAGGGCAAATCATAAACGCCAACAACGCCAATCGCACATTTAAACATATCAGGTTCTAAAATCGCACTTTGTAACGCTGAGTATCCACCAAAGCTCGCGCCCATAATGCAGATATTGTTTTTATTAACTGTACCCTGCTCAACTAAATACTTCACACCATCTATAATATCAAATTGAATTTCAGCTCCCCATTTTCGATGCCCAGCATGCTCAAAGTTACGGCCAAAACCACCTGAACCTCTAAAATTAACTTTTAGTACGGCCAAACCACGGCTTGCAAGCAACTGTGCATCAGGGTCGAATCCCCACCAATCGCGCGGGCCATGTGGACCACCATGTGGCATAACCACTAAAGGTAAGTTTTTTTCTATGGTGTTATTCGGTACTGTTAAGTAGCCATAAATAGTTAAACCATCTCGACTGGTATAACTTACAGGCTTGGTCTGCGCCATTTGTTCTGCATCAATCCAACTGCGGGATGCAAACAAAAATCGTAAGTTATTACTTTTGGCATCGAATAAATAATATTGTCCAGGGTTACGATCATTAGAGGCATAAATAATATTAGTGTCGCCATCTTCAGTACTACTAACGAGTTGCACTTGTTCACCAGGTAAAGCGGAGATTAATGATTTTAAACGCATGCTTTTATCTGATTGCCCATCGACAAAAGCATAAGTTGGATAACCTAGTTCGGTTTCAATCGCAAATAGCTCTTTTGATGCTTCATCGACCCATATTTGCTTTGGTGAGACTTTCTCTTCCTTATGAATTAAATCAATTGCTCTGGTTTTTAGATTCAATTTATATAAGCCTTGAGCTTCACCACTTATTGATGCTGTGATATAGACAGCATCACCACTACTATCAAAAGCGTGCAACTCAACATCACTGTAAGTCAAACCAGCTAAATTAAGCGCTTGCCAATCTCCACCTGACTTTTCACGGATATGTATTGTAGGCTTAATGTAATCATCACTGGAAACAGCCACTCTGACATTTCCTTCATGGTCAGTCAAAAAGTTGGCCATACGTGACGGGGAGCGCGTAACTTTACGACGCTTCCCTGAAAAGATATCAACCTCATAAACAACCGTGTGCGGTTCACTACTTGATGTCCACGGGTAAGTCACTATAAGCATTTTATCTTCATCGTGGATTAAAGGATCCAGCAAATAAGAGGTGCCATAAAGTGGTGTGGCCTTTTTGATACGAGAGCCAGTTTGCATTTCGCCAAGATAGCCAACTAAGTACTTAGCTTTTGAGCCATCAGCATTCACGCCATATAATTCCCCATAATATTCAGGGTGATCTTGCCAGCCGCGTAAGTATTCTTTTGCAACTACAACCCGATCATCTCTTACCCAATGATAAGCACCAACTTGGGCATTGCTCTCAAAATTAATAGCGTGGTGAATTGTAAATTTTTTAGCATCTAAAATAACTAGCACCTTTTTACCTTCAGGTTGCATAATTACTGCAAGGTAGCTCCCATTAGGAGAGATTTTAACTTGGCTATATTCACTGCTGCGGCTGAAGTCATCGACTGCTGGAGCTGATTGATTTGCATCACTCATGAAGCTGACAACACACAAAGCAATAACAACAATAAACTGCATTATTTTACCCATACAACATCCTTTTATATTTATATTTTTTGCAATTGTACCCAGTAAGATTTTAAATAGATATCCATCCAAATACTTAAGTAAAGAACGAAGAGTACTTATTTACTTTGATTAAGTTACATTATAACATTGCCGATACATTATAACAAAACACCGGAATGTTAATGATTTTACCTAACTTTAAAACTAGCCTGATCGCATCTATGGTCACCGTACTGTGTGCTTGTAACAGTGAAATTGATGATCTTGCAGATAAAAATGCTGGGCTGGCAGATAACCATGATCATATCGGAATCACCTCAACAGGGCGTTTAGCCATTAGTCATGCTGATACTGCAAACGTATCAATTTTCGATACTGATAATGACACGCTACTTGAAATGTTTAATACTGCAAATATTGTTAGCGGCTTATATGCAAGTCCTAACAATCGTTTTGCGGTACTTATACAACGCGCGGATAACTATGTAGAATTTATTGATGGTGGTTTATACCAAGAAGATCATGATGATCACCTGCATGATTACGAACAACTACCTTCCTTTTCAGGTTTTACATTAACAAATGATAAGCCAACTCATTTTGATATAAGCGAACAGCAAGCGGCACTGTTTTTTGATGGCAATATAGATGCGGGGATCCCAGCAAGCTTTGCTATTTTAACTGATACATCAATTGAAGATGGCGAAATACTTGCAGCACATAGCTTTAACAATGCCATGCATGGTACAGCGCAAATTCGCGGTGAATCGGTAATAACAACTTATCGCAGCGAAGATATAACTAGCGTGCTGCCAAATTATGTTGAACAACTGCATATTCATGGTGATCACTTTCATCAAGAACAGCGGTTTGCAGTGGATTGCCCTGCACTACATGGCAGTGCGCAAAATCACCAGCATATCGCTTTTGGCTGTAGCGATGGTGTATTAGTTATAACTGAAAAAGGTGGTGTGTTTAACGCAGCCAAAGTAGCTAATCTCAACAGCTTTGCTGAAGGTACGCGTATTGGCACAATTAAAGCGAGTGAACACAGCGAACTATTTTTAGGTATTGCACAAAGTAAGCTTTTTTACACCATCGACCCAGCATCAGCTGAAATGACACAGCTTGCATGGCAACAAAATACTGAAAATACCGTATTAGCAAGTGCACTGGATAGGATTACCGGCGAGTTTTATGTACTTGAAAGTGATGGTTTCTTGTCAGTGCTACATGCTGAAGATGATTGGCAAGTCAGCGCACGCTTTAAAGTACTCGAAAACCCAGCTGGTAACTATGCACTCGCGGCCTCAGCGGCCGACGATACTTTATATATCAGTGATGCAAACAACCAAACAGTATTAAGTATCGACACCCATGAGCAAACGACTAAAACTATTCTTAACCTTGATTTTATCCCTAATCAAATTACCTGGTTAGGTATAGCTACTGAATCAAAACATGAACACTAATTAATTCAAGCAAATAACTTTCATAGCATTCCCTTGCTAATTCATTGCCAGCAAATTTACTTTGCTGGCTTTTTTGCTTTCATGCTGGCAATTCCATGATGAACCAACACAGCAACCGCACCGGCTAATACACCGAATAAACCATCGAACAGTAAAGGCGCAATAATCTCTCCCAGCGTACCTAAATTTGCTAGTGCAAACTCAGCAACAGCGATTTGCCAATGATGCAACACACTAATACCATGCACTAAAATTCCTCCACCCACTAAAAACATCGCTACCGTACCTGCAAATGCTAAAAACGCCATTAAACGTGGTGCTGCGGCTAATAAACCTTTACCTAATAATGCTTTAAAACGGTTTCCTGTTTGCTGTGCTTGGTTAAGCAAATACAAACCAGCATCATCGAGTTTTACAATCCCTGCCACTAACCCATAAACGCCTATGGTCATGATCACCGCAATAACACTTAAGACTAGCGCTTGATTTAGTAAACTTGCACCCGCCACGGTGCCTAGTGTGATAACTATTATTTCTGCCGATAAAATAAAGTCGGTTCGAATAGCCCCTTTTACTTTTTGTTTTTCGTACTCAACTAAATCTAAATTTTCGATAGCATCTACATCATCATTTTTCGTAGCTGGTAATAACTTTTCGACTAACTTTTCAGCACCTTCAAAACACAAAAATAATCCACCAACCATTAATAAAGGTGTAATAAGCCAAGGTAGCCAAACACTTATTAATAACGCTGCAGGAACTAAAATTGCTTTATTTAAAAAGGAGCCTTTCGCTACCGCCCACACGACTGGTAGCTCACGATCGGCAGTGACTCCTGTCACTTGTTGCGCGTTTAAGGCTAAATCATCCCCTAACACACCCGCAGTTTTCTTCGTGGCGACTTTACTCATAGTGGCAATATCATCTAATAAAGTGGTGATATCGTCCAATAATGTCAATAGGTTAGTACCTGCCATCTCATTTCCTTTGCAGTTAAAAAATTTATAATAATCAACATAGCCTAAACAAGTATTTTCACCAAAGGTTAATTTTCGTTTGCTATGCTAGTTGCTAAACACACTTAGCCAAGATACTTGTTTATGTATAAAATCCTATTAATTGCACTCGGTGTTATTAGCCTCAGTGCATGCACAGAACAATTAAATAGTCAGTCTTTCTCCTGCGATAGCCAACTAAGCGCCGTTATTACCAGTAATGATGAAGAAAGTGCCACGCTAAATTACAATCAAGTAGATCATTCGCTGACCAAACAAATCAGCGCCTCGGGCGCAAAATATACCAATGAAGATGTGCTGTTTTGGACCAAAGGGAATGAAGCAATGTTGATAATTGATGGCAACAAATATCATTGTAATTTAGAGTAATACAATCGCTCGCCAAACTTATAATTTATAAAAATACTGCTACACTCATAAATAATTAAGTATTTACGGGTTCACTATGCGCGCTATTGCTATTAAAACGAAACTAATTTTTGCCTTTGCCACAATTGGTTTTTTAATGCTCGCCAGCAGTAGTTTTTTTTACTGGTCATTAGGACAAATTAATCACGCCACTTCGGATATAGAAACTTTAGCTGTACCTGTACAACAGCAAAGTCATGCCTTGCGGTTATCGCTGTTATCAATCACCAAATTTAATGCTGTTGCATACAGCCAAACAAGTAAAGCCAGTTTGCAACAGCAGCAACAGAGCACTCATGAAGAACAAACTTTATTTAAAACCAAGCTAGAAGAATTAAGCTCTCAGCTGCACGACCAACCACAAATGCTGCAATTACTATCACAAATAACACAACGTTATCAAAAGTTTAGTGACACTAGCGCAACAATGTTTAACACCAAACAACAAGGCCTAACAGCAGCAACTCAGGTTACCTTATTAGCAAATGATTACGCTAATAATCTCGCTGATTTAAGTAATGGCTTACTTGATTTAGAACTAATCGAAGTAACACCGGCGCAACAGTCGTTATTAGCCGCTATTGTTGGTACCGCGACCCGCATTGACGACTTGCTATTCACTTTAGGCAATAATGTTAAGAGCATCAACCACATTAGCTCCCTACAAACACTCACAGAGCACCAACAAGATACCGCTTTTTTATTAGACAATATCCAATCTAATTTTACATACCTACAACAGCAAGCGAGTGAGTTAAAAAATCAAACAAATTTCAGCAACCTAAAAGACCTTCTCAGCTTAATTAATCAACAGTTGGCAACACTGTACCAGCAACAAAGTACTCTTTTGACCAGTAAAGTTGCGACCGAGCAAGCCTTTGCTGTATTCCAGCAACAGTTTCAACTTACCGAGCAGCTCATTATTGAGTTAAATCATTTAGCCGATAAACGCTTTGATACCTTGCAGGCGGATGCTCAGTCGGTGATCACTACAGGTTCGCGACTCGCGATTATTATAAGTTTAGTGCTTATTTCGTTTGCAGCCTTGATCTGCTTTTTAACCACCAAAGCAATGTTAAAACCACTCAATGCCGTAAATAAAGCACTATCACGTATCGCTTCCGGGGATTTATCTAAACGTACAAAGCCCCATAATGATGATGAATTTGGTGTACTTTTAAACAATATCAATCAATTAAGCGATGATCTAAGTACATTACTAAGTGCGATAAGTGATAACGCCCACACCTTAGATCAATCAGCAATTCAAACCAGTGCACAAGGCCAACATATGACCGAAGCAGCACAGCAGCAATTAGATCGTATTGCAGAGGCCGACTCGGTGGCGCATAGCATGCATAGTAATTCCCAAGCGGTCTGTGAACGAGCTGATAACACCTCTAATGAAGTTGCTAACGCTTCGCAGTTTGCCAATGATGTAAATCAGATTGCTGATCGTAACAGCCAGCGTATTGCAGCGTTACTGACTCGGCTTGATCAAGCTGTACAAAGTACTAATGAGCTAACCCAACACACACAATTAATTGGCGCAATCGTGGATACAATTAGCAGTATTGCTGAACAAACTAATTTACTTGCGCTCAATGCTGCTATTGAAGCTGCCCGTGCAGGAGAAAATGGCCGAGGCTTTGCTGTTGTGGCAGATGAAGTTCGCTCTTTAGCTGCACGAACGCAAAACTCGACTAGCGAAATACATACAATGATCCAAACACTGCAACATCAGGCCAATACTGCTCATCATGAAATTAACGATGGGCAACAACAAGCAAAAGAATGTGTAGCAAATAGTAGTGAATTAAACCAAGCGGTGGATAAAATAAAAAGTACTTTAGTGACAATTAACCAAATGAGTATGCAAATTGCTAGTTCATCACATCACCAGCTTGATAACAGCAATGAGATAAAACAGATTATGGCGCAAGTAACGGTGCAAGCACAAACGAATGCCGAACATGCAAAGTCACTCGCCAATCAAAGTGAAGACGTTAACCAACTCGCTCACTCATTAACCAGCGCAGTAGAAAGATTTAAGTTCTAACTCTGAATATAAAACCCATCTGCAGCTATTGTGATAATGATAAATACACGCCACAGAAATAACGTTGCAGTGGCGTGTAGCAACTTATTTATTATTTTGCTCCGCGATAAACTCCCTAATGTATTTATCAAATAGTGCCGCAGGCAGTGGTTTGCTGTATAAAAAACCTTGAATATAATCACAATTTAGAGCGTTTAAAAAAGCCAGCTGTGCAAAGGTTTCAACTCCTTCGGCAACAACTTTGAGCTGTAGGTTACTAGCCATTGAAATTATTGCACTAACCATCGCACAATCTTCAAGATCATCCGGTAAGTCTTTTATAAACTCCCGATCTATTTTTAACTTACTCAGCGGAAAACGCTTTAAATAACTCAACGATGAGTAACCGGTGCCAAAGTCATCAATTGCTAAACCCACGCCGGTTGCCCGTAATGCTTGCAACTGCTGCAAAATATTTGAGCTATTATCAGCAAGTAGCGTTTCTGTAATTTCAAGGGTTAAACACTGAGCTGATAACTGCGTTTCCTGTAGAACACTTTTAACTAACGCTTCAATATCTTGGCGAATAAATTGCACGCTAGACATATTTACCGTAACAAAAAACTGATCACCGAAACAACCACACCACTTAGCAGCTTCGCGGCATGCTTCTCTGAGTACCCACTCACCAATTGGAATGATTAATCCTAACTCTTCACATACAGGAATGAATTGTGCCGGAGACACATCGCCAAGCTCCGCACTATGCCATCGCAATAATGCTTCACAGCCGACCGTTTTTTTATCGTGGCTAATAATTGGCTGAAAATAAACGGTAAACTCGTTATTACTAAGCGCTTTATGAAGAGCATTTTCGAGCCTACTGCGAGCAGTCGCTTGTTCATGCAAGCCACTGGTAAAGAACTCAAAGCAGTTTCGCCCTTGCGCTTTAGCTTTGTACATAGCGCTATCAGCATTACGTAGTAATATTTTTCGATCGCTGCCATCGTCGGGGAAAATAGTGATCCCCATACTGCCGGATACAAATACATCTTGCTCACCAATTTTAAATGAAGAACTAAGCGCCAGCAGAGCTTTTGTAGCTAGTCGCTCAATATCTGCTAACTTATTGATCCCTGGCAGTAATAGCGCAAACTCATCGCCACCTAAACGGGCAACTACGTCAGAGCTGCGCATACATGCTTTAAGCCTTTTGGCAGCCTCAAGTAATAGTAAATCACCACTATTATGCCCTAAGGTATCGTTAACGCTTTTAAACCGATCTAAATCAATAAAACAAATTGCCAAACGCTTATTATCAGCTGTCGCACGGATCATTTCTTGATCTAGCTTGCTATTATAATGATAGCGATTTGCCAAACCCGTTAAGGTATCAAAATTAGTTTGTAGCCACATTTCCTGTTCATTTTCTTTGCGTAAAGAAATGTCGTTAAATAAGGCAACATAAACTTCAATGTCTTTTTCCTCGTCAAATACTACCGAAATATTGACCCAGCTCGGGTAAATACTACCATCTTTGCGGCGGTTCCATATTTCACCTTCCCAGTGCCCTGCCTCATTTAAACGTCGATATAACACTTTAAAAAACGATGGTTTATGATGGCCCGAATTTAATATTGCAGGTGATTTACCAAGCACATCTTGTTCTTGATAACCGGTGATCTGTGTGAAGGCTTTATTTACAGCTTGAATTTCATTATCACGATTAGAAACTAAAATACCTTCATTAGTTGTTGAAAATACCGTGCTCGCGAGTCGTTGTTGTTGAAGTGCTTTTAATTTTAAAGTGATATCACGAATTAAATGTATTTCACCAATTTTGCTATTTTTTTCGTCGATAACTGCGGTTACTCGTGCCTCTCCCCAAAATACCTCTTTAGCTCCGTGAAATTGACACTCACTATCAACCCCAACTACTCCTTTCGAACACTCAGTAAATGAGTAAATATTTTTATCTTCCAGTGGCTCGCCTGCCGTCAACTTTTGCACAGCAGCAGTATTAGCTGTAATGACCCTATGTTCGACATCCGTGTAAACGAGCAGATCATCAATACTATTGAAAATCGCTTTTAGCGTCGCACTGTCTTTTTGCGCCGATTTTTTAGCTCGGCGTAATCGCAAAGCTAACATGGTTAAAGTCGCTAACAGTATTAGTAGTACAGAAATAGATATTAGCGCTAACAGCAATTGATCGGTGCGTTTTTGTTCTATTTCATTAGTTTGAATGGCAACCAATTGTTCAAGATTTTCTTGATAATGCCAAAGCGCTTTTTCAAGGTTACGTTGAGATGAAATATCATGTATGACAGAAAATAAAAAATCTTTATTTTCAATTGTAAATGGGGCTGAATAAACGCTAACGGTACGTGTTTCACCGCTCGCTAATCGGTGTTTGAAAACAAAATAGTTTTGCCCTTTACTCAGAGCAGCTTGGCGTTCCTGTGCAACTTGTTGCTCAGTAAATATATTAATTTGCTGGATACGCATTGTTTGCAATTGCGCAATACTGTAACCATAAAATGCTGCCGCTGCTTTATTAGCAAATTTAATTTCACCCGTTTGCGGTTCTACCACTAACATCACGGCACTGTGCTCATTAAAAAGCGGCACATTGAGCGCGGAATTTAATGATTGCTTAGCACTTACTTGATCTACAAAGGTAATTACACAGCAAAGAAGAACAGCCTTGATAAATGTTTTTACGATAAGCCCACCCATTAATCAAAAACTCATTTCAAACATTTGTCCTAAACTATAGCTTACTCACCTTATAATGTAACAAAAATGATCGCTTAAATGCGCTCTAAAAACACCTCATTAATTCGCTTAACGTCTTTATTTAAGTATAATGCCAACAGTCTTTTAAGCTTTAAAGCGGCCCACAATGAAATACAAAGATCTACGTGATTTTATCGATTTATTAGAAAAAAAAGGTGAACTGAAGCGTATTCACCAAGAAGTTGATCCTTATCTTGAAATGACCGAAATTGCCGACCGCACACTACGTGCTAAGGGACCCGCTTTATTGTTTGAAAACCCTAAAGGTTATGATATCCCCGTACTAGCTAACTTATTTGGTACACCAGAGCGTGTTGCCATGGGAATGGGTAAAGAACACGTTAGCGAACTACGGGAAGTCGGTAAGTTGCTGGCATTTTTAAAAGAGCCAGAGCCACCAAAAGGCATTAGAGAAGCATTTAGCCAAATTCCAGTGTTTAAGCAAGTATTAAATATGCCTGCCAAAGAAGTTAAAAAAGCGCCTTGTCAGCAAGTTATTCTAGAAGGCGATGATGTTGATTTAACTAAGCTGCCAATTCAACACTGCTGGCCTGGTGATGTGGCTCCATTAATCACTTGGGGTTTAACCGTCACCAAAGGACCTTTCAAAAAACGCCAAAACTTAGGTATTTACCGCCAACAATTACTCGGTAAAAATAAAATCATTATGCGCTGGTTATCACACCGTGGCGGTGCTCTCGATTTTCAAGAATGGTGTAAAGAAAACCCAGGCCAACCTTATCCGGTATCGGTAGCATTGGGTGCTGATCCGGCGACAATCCTAGGTGCCGTCACGCCAGTGCCAGATACCTTGAGTGAATACGCCTTTGCCGGCTTGCTACGTGGTAGCAAAACAGAAGTAGTTAAGTCGATCTCCAATGATTTACAAGTTCCTGCCAGTGCTGAAATAGTTCTTGAAGGCTATATAATGCCGGGCGAAATGGCACCTGAAGGCCCTTATGGCGATCACACGGGTTATTACAATGAGGTTGATAACTTCCCTGTTATGACCGTGACCCACATGACACATCGTAAAGATCCTATTTATCACAGCACTTTTACTGGTCGTCCACCAGATGAGCCGGCAATTTTAGGGGTCGCACTCAATGAAGTCTTCGTACCTATTTTACAAAAGCAATTTCCTGAGATAGTCGATTTTTATCTACCGCCAGAAGGCTGTTCATATCGTATGGCGATAGTGACAATGAAAAAACAATACCCAGGTCATGCCAAGCGCGTGATGATGGGGGTATGGTCGTTCTTGCGTCAGTTTATGTACACAAAGTTTGTCATTGTCTGTGATGATGATGTTAACGCACGTGATTGGAATGACGTGATATGGGCGATTACTACACGTATGGATCCCGCCCGCGACACGACTCTAATTGAAAACACACCGATTGATTATTTAGACTTTGCATCACCGGTTTCAGGTCTTGGTTCAAAAATGGGTATGGATGCCACTAATAAATGGCCCGGCGAAACCACTCGTGAGTGGGGCGAACCCATTGTGATGGATCAAGCGACTAAAGATCGCGTCGATGAAATCTGGCAAAGCTTAGATATTCTTTAACAGCTCTTTTAGAGGCTATAAACTCACTATGCGGATATGTTATTATTGTTCAAATAAAGTGCGTATCCGCTAATTTAAGGTAAAACATGCAAACATTACACGCTGAAGTTGTCGCTATCAGCCCACTCACTGAATTTGTTCACAAAGTAATTTTAAAACCTGTTGAAAGCGTCACCTTTGAAGCTGGCCAATATTTGCAAGTAGTGCTTGGCGAAAAAGACAAGCGCGCGTTTTCAATTGCCAGCCGCCCTTCACAGTCTGATGAGCTAGAACTCCATATTGGCGCATCTGCAGTTGATTCATATGCAATGCAAACTTTAGAGCATCTTCGCCAAGCCCATGCTGAGAAAACTCAGGTGTTGATTGAAGCCGGCTTAGGCATTTCACAGTTGCGTCTCCAATGCGAACGCCCAATTATTTTACTCGCTGGCGGCACTGGGTTTTCATACGCAAAATCTATGGCTGATCATTTAAGTGAAATCGGTTGTGAGCGTCCGGTATTGTTCTATTGGGGTGTGCGTGAAGAGTCAGCCTTGTATGCGCATACTGAAATGCAAACATGGGCCGATAGCCGTGAAAACTTTACCTTTATACCAGTAGTTGAAAACCCAACAGCTAGCTGGACAGGCCACACAGGCTACGTACATAAAGCGGTGATGAACGATATCGTATCGCTTGCCCCATATGATATTTACATGGCAGGGCGTTTTGACATGATAGGTATTGTGCGCGATGATTTCCTAGCACATGGTGCAATTCGCGAAAACATGTACGCCGATGCATTTGCATTTATAAAATAGTATAACCAGAGTAACCAGCTTAATTTTTATCCGTAAGCTGGTTACTGACACTCCCTGACAGCCCGCTATGATTTACTTAGCTCTTCTTAAACAAGGAGAACTATGATGACCACAAATTTAATCGAAGTTGTAAATTTCAAACTAAAGACTGATACAAATTTAGCGCAGTTCCATATCGCTAATAATGATTTTCAGCGTTATATTGATAACCAATCAGGCGTACTTTACCGCTCCCTTGCTAAACAAGCCGATACCCAGCAATATAGTAGTATCATTTATTTTGCTACGGTTGCTGATGTCCAAAAACTGCGTGATACATTTTTTGATAATGCTATTTGCCAACAGTACACTTCTCTCATTGCAAAAGAATCGATAAAGCAGGATCGTTTTGAAGTGCTTAGCCAAACAGCTTGCCAACAAAGCTAACACTGTATTTTTGAAAACAAGGATAACCAATGCACAAATCAGAGCGGCTATTTCAATTAGTAAACATACTTAAGAGTCGCCGCTTTGCGATCACTGCAAACGAACTTGCCAATAAATTACAGGTATCTCAGCGAACAATTTATCGCGATATTCAGCACTTACAGAGCTCGGGCGTGCCCGTTGAAGGTGAGGCAGGCACTGGCTATTTAATTACCGATTACGATCTACCACCGATGATGTTTACTCTTGAGGAGCTACAAGCACTGTTGTTAGGTAGTAAAATGGTGAGCGCTTGGACTGATCCACAGTTAGCGGCGAATGCCCAAGCTGCAATGACTAAAATTAATGCAGTGTTGCCTAGCAGGTTAAAGCAACGCGTTGCAGAGCTGCCGTATTTAGTCTCTGCATTTCATCACGATAAAAGCCACCAAACGACCACTTTGATACTTCGTAAAGCCATCACTAATAAAACCTGCATTGAATTTCATTATCTGGATGTAAACCAACGACCAACTCAGCGTATTGTCGACCCTTTAGGACTGGTATATTGGGGAGCAAAGTGGACTCTTATCGCTTATTGTCAGTTGCGCAGTGACTACCGAGAGTTTCGCTTAGATCGTATTCAAAGCATTATTCCACTCGCCAAGGCATTTGATACTAATTCACAAAAAAGCTTAGCGCATTATATGGAGTTAGTGAAAGCCAAATACCAAACTCACTCTGATGGTCTGGTTCATAATTAAATTTAGCTGTGATTGTTGTTACCTATCAGCGCAATCAACATAAACAATTTCACAAACGGCCAATCCTTAACCATACTTTGAATAACTCATTAATTGGGAGAGACCCAAATGTTAAACACCAAAGTAAAAGATTTTATGCAGCGCAAGTTACCGCATATAACCCCTGAAACCGAGATGACCACAGCAATTGCAGAACTACAAAAATTCAAACTACTGGGAGCGCCAGTGTTTGATGATAATAAATGTTTAGTGGGCTTTATTTCTGAGCAAGAACTGCTAAAACCGTTAATGCAAAATAGTTATTTTTGTGACGGTGTGGTTAAGGTTTCACAACTGATGCAAACCGAGGTTGTAACCGTCAACGGCGACACCAACATAATGGAACTTGCCGAGCAAATGAAAACCGGTAAACCTAAAAATTACCCCGTTGTTGAAGGCACCAAAGTAATTGGCATGATTGGACGCAGTGATGTACTCAAAGCACTTTTTGATAACTACCTGAGCTGCCAGCAATAATGTGTTTTTCAAGCAATGCCTGACGCTAAGCGAACAAGGCATTGCCATTTGTTTAATGTGCGTTAATTAAGCTAGGGGTGCTCCGTAATATTTATAACCGCCGCATCTTTGGCTTTTATTAATACTGCGCAGTTTTTATCTGATGGTGCTAACGTCACTTTAACAACGTCACTCAACGTCAAATCGTTTACTCTATTTGCGCATCTTAGCGCTATTTCACCAATCTGCTCAGCATTCATTGAAATTGTAAAATTGAGTTTTAGAGGCTGATATACCCAACTTTGCCCTTTAAGCATTGTTTGTTGTAACTTAAACTCTTTATCACTTGATAGACTCTCATTTATAGGCTGCTGTAAAAAACCCATGCTTTGTTCGCTAATTTCAACATTCTCTAATTGAGTCATTGCCTTAATAGCTTGCCCAGCATTAAAAAACTGATTTTTATATAAGTGCCAACGATATAAATTTTGTAGTGTTTTAGAGGCAAGTGATGGTGGTAAGTCTGGATGAAGATAGCCTGCTCTTTCGATACTTTGACCGTAGTTATCCCACTCTTTTTGCGCGTAATAATAGCGACCTTGAATCCAATAAAGTAAAGCCTGCTCTTGTAAGTTTTTGGCATTATCTGATGACATATCGGTCAATAATTTTTCGACTTCAGCGAACCGCTGCTGAGAAAGCAGCTCACTTGCTTGCTCGTAACGAGTATAAAAACCGGGCGTAACAGCGTATCTACCAATACCAATCCCTTCCTTAGTCAAGCGAAGTAACAGCGTTTGCCCAGACGCAATACTGCCTTGCCCATCTGTTGCTGGCGAAAACTCGAGCTTTTCAAAGTATTTTTTTGTACGTGCAGTAAAATATTCTTTATCAGAAATATCGATAATATCAATATCACTCACTTTACCATCGATATCAATTACATAACTTACGTAAGCCCAGCCTTCTAAACGAGTGGCGCTTTGAGTTTTATTTAGCGTATTGTGATTATTAATAAGTTTCGCAGGTATGAATGATTCAGCCTTTACAAAATAACTATTTGCTAAAATCGAAAGAGTAAAAAATATCGTGAAAAATTTCATAGTCAGGTCCTTTAAGGGAATTACATCCTTACTTTATTTAGAAGCGCCATTCTTCTAGTGCAATAAATGTTGTTCTTTCCTGTTGATATTGCAAAAATGCGCTAGATAGCGCATTTCAATCATAAAACTTAAATTAATAAGTAGACGAGGCTTTTAGATCTCGTAAGGCTTGTTTTTCAGCATCACTCAAGTATGCAATATCAAGTGCATTGGCTTGGGCTTTTTCCATATCAGCCTGAGTAAGGCCTGCAGCAGGTCCTGCAACCATGTATTCATGTTCAATTTCGATGCCTTCCACTGCGGGATCATCGGTATTAATACACGCTAAAATACCATGATCTAAAAAGCGCTTCAGTGGATGCATATCTAAACTGGCTACTGTGCTGGTTTGCACGTTACTAGTTAGGCACGATTCAATACCTATGCGTTTATCACGTAGGTAGTCCATTAGCTTGGCATCTTCAATAGCTTTGACACCATGGCCAATACGCTCAGCACCTAGCTCATTGATTGCTTGCCAAATACTGGCAGCTCCCAGAGCTTCACCGGCGTGAATCGTTGCGCTAAGGTAAGCATCACGTACTTGCTTAAAGTGATCGACAAATAACTCACCCGGAAAGCCAATTTCATCACCAGCTAAGTCCACTGCAACTAAATCATTTTTAAACGCGAGTAAGGCATCTAACTCTTGCTGGCAAACTTTAGTGCCATAAGTACGTGATAATATACCAATCAGATTAGCTTTAACCGTGCTACTTTGAGTCGCACTTTTAATACCATCAACTACAGCTTCAACCACACCTTGTGGATGTAAGCCTTGGCTTTGTGCCATGTAGTAAGGGCTAAAACGCAGCTCTACATAATCAAGACCTTGTGCTTGCGCATCTTCAATATTTTCGATGGCAATACGCCGACACGCATCGTAATCACCCAATACCGTGACGCCCCAGTCAAGCTTTTGTAAAAAGGCCATTAAGTTAGGCTCAGGATCGATAACTTGCACATGCGGTATTAAGTCTGCAACATTATCAGCAGGCAGCTTAATATTGAACTGACGACCTAAATCAAGAATAGTTTGCGCGCGGACATTGCCATCTAAATGGCGATGGATATCTAGCAAAGGGAGTTTTTTATTGATCATAATTAGCACTCAGTTCAGTTAATTTGCGCGGATCATACGCACTTAAATCGGTAATTCAAGTTTAGATGATTTTGTTTGTATTATTGAGGTCATTTGTCAGCCCCGCTCGATAAAAGTACTAAAAATTAATCAGTACTCTGTTGTAGGTAATGCCATATGGTTTTAAATAGCTTTTCGGCATCGATTGGTTTTGTTAAATAGCCATCCATACCAGCTGCGAGAGCTTTTTTAACATCATCATCATGAGCATTTGCTGACAGAGCAATAATAGGAAGCTGATGTATAAATAGCTCATCACGAATCACTTTAGTGGCTTGCAAACCATCCATATTAGGCATTTGAATATCCATAAGCACTAAATCATAACGGGTTTCAGAGACCTTCTCAATGGCTTCAAAACCGTCACTGGCAACATCAGCAATACACCCTTTGGTTTTTAATATAGCGGTAGCAACATGTTGGTTTAGCGGATTATCTTCCACCAATAGGATCTTAAATTCAGCAAGCGATAAAGTACTCGTGTCAATCTCAGCAAAGAGAGGCTCTAATTGCTCGGCTTTAGTAAGAGGCGAGATACGTGGTAAGGTAAAAGTGAAAGTTGAACCTTGTCCTTCCTCACTTACTAAACTAATATTTCCTCCCATCAATTCAACCAACTTTTTGCAAATACTTAACCCCAAACCTGTACCGCCGAACTGTCGCGAGGTAGAGCTATCGGCTTGTGCAAATGGTTGAAAAAGTTGCTGTTGAGCTACTTGGCTAATACCAATACCAGTATCACTGACACTAAAGTAAGTGACGTCTTGCTGCTGCCATACTTTGAGTGTGATTGTGCCTGTAGCGGTAAACTTAATCGCATTATTTAATAAATTTAGCAAGACCTGCTTTAAACGTATTGGGTCGCTATCTAGCTGTAGATCTGCGCTGTTATCTAGTTCTAATATTAATTTCAGCGACTTAATATCAACGTCGAATTGCACCAAATTAACTAATTCATCAATAAGCTGATTTAGCTCGATAGGCTCTTGTATTAAATCGAGTTTGCCAGCTTCCATTTTAGAGAAATCGAGTACATCATTTAATACTCGCAGCAACACACTCAGCGCACCATCAGCTTGTTCAATATAATGGCGGGCTTGTTGCCAATCTTGCTGCTGCAACGCTAAATAATGCAGACCTTTAATGCCATTGATCGGAGTACGTACTTCGTGACTCATATTCGCTAAAAACTGGCTTTTGATTTGACTTGCTTCATCTGCTTTTTGTTTTTCTTGACGCAACACTCGTGTTTGTTGAGCAACTTGCTCGCGCACCTGAATATTGGTGCCGGTCACTGAGATTAAAAAAGTGATCAGTAACCAAACAAATAACATCCCTAATATTTGTGCAAACCAGTACATTATCCATGACGTTTGTGTTGTTGGCTCAAATAGCTGAACTTGCCAAACTCGCTGCCCAATAACTAACTGGTATTCACTCAGCAGTTTGCTATCGGTGCGAGATGCACGGTAGATTAGTTGCCGCTGCTGCGCATCAGTCACATCGTAGAAGTGCATACTTACTTGACTACGATGATTAAACTGCAAAGTATCAGCCAAGCGCGCTAAGTTAATAACGCCAACCACAAAGCCCCTAAAATCACCTTGAATATCTAAGTCACCAAAAACCGGAAAGAAAAACAATACCCCAGTATCATCATTGTTGCTTTGTACAAGCTTCATCGGTTCGCTAATAATCAACTCATTCAATGCTTTTGACATCATCATCACATTACGGATTTGCGCATTTGAGGCTAAATCAAAACCTACTACCTCTTCATTACCCAACATCGGATGTACATACTGTACAGGGTAATAACTGTCCCGTTTCGTCACACTCTGCCATTGTTGCTCGGGTGATTGCTCTTTTATATAAAATTCATTAAAGCCTTCTAGACGAATTTGTTGTTGGTATTGAGCAACCGTTGATAACGGTACATTTGGCACCCATTCTAGGGCAAGTACTTCATTGCTATAATCAAGTTGAGTTGTAGTAAAACGCTTAAATTCAGCGTAACTGACTTCATCACTACTGGCAAAAAAAGTAGAAAGCAGAGCTAAATGCGCCGATACCTCATCTAATTTATGATTTATTTCCAACCGCACTTCAGCTACTTTTGCTTCTTGCTTTTGAATATCTTTGTCTTTTTTCACACTTGCCGCAGCATAAAAGCTAATACTTATAACGACATAAATAAGGATTGAAGGTAAAATTACTTGTAAGCGATGACGCATCTGCTCGTAATTAAAAGCCGCCAATATTAACGGTGTAAAAATTAACACCCCAATACTGTCGCCAATCCACCACGCCACAAAGTTATCAAAAGCGGTATGTACCGGTATTATATTATTGGACACCAATAAGCTAGTGCCTATCGCTGCAGCAATCACACAGCAAGCAGGCCCTGCAATGATCAAGCTTTGTACACTGTGTTTTAAAGAGGATAAGTCTAGCGGAGCTTTAATTATTTTAACGATGCAATAGCAGCCTACCCAGGCCTGCAAAACGGCTGCAAAAGAGACAGCTAAAGCTTGTAAGAAAACCTGCCAATGCAGAATATCAGCAACACGATCGAGATGAATCATATTGGTGAGTAAAGCACCGAGCAAAACCCCAACTAAGGCGCGTCGCCCGCACAATAAAAACCCTGCAAGGGCAATGCCTGATGGTGGCCACGAAGCCACTGCATAACCATCAATAGCGAGCAGCGAATTACTGAAAAACCCAGTAATAAAATAAGCAAAAGTTAAACCAAACGTCAGAGTAAATATATTTTGCAATGCTCTGGCGCTCCTATTCAGGCCTCAACTAACTGTAATTACAAATAAAGGTCGAGTGCTTTTTGTGGTTGTGCGCTTTTACTATAACTAAGCTGTGCTTGTACTAAATATTCTTTGCTGTTCTCTGTGTTTAACGCTTTATCGAACACCCGAGCAGCAAGCTCATACTCACCATGAGCATTAGCTAAGCATGCAAGTGCCAGTAACAATGCTTGATTATCCGGCTCTTTTTTTAAAGTATCTTGTAAACTCGCCTGTAACTTTAATGCGTCTCCAGGGGCGGACACTTTTAATATATGTGCAAGCTCAATATGCTGCTCTGGTTTTTTCAGCATTTTAAGTAAACTTAATTCAATCTCATTTAAACGCCCAGCTTTTGCCATCGCAGCTAAGTAACAGCTATGCGCTTTTACTTTTACGTTTTTAGATAGTTGCTGATACTTATCGGTTAATTGCGATTCTGGCTGTGCCATAAAGTAGGTGGTTAATAATATCGACCATTGGCTATCTGTTAACGCTTTTTTACTTAGTAAACGCGGCATAAACTGCTCAAGCGCAGTCCATTTTTGCTGTTGCACAAGTACTTCGGCATACAATTTCAGCTCCAGCGCGGTGGCTTTTTTAGCTTCCGCTAACGCTTTTAATTCACTGCTTACTGTGCTGCAATCACCACTGGCTAACCAGAGTTTAGCCGCTTTTAGTTGGTTTGCTGGCGATATTTTATCAAGTAATCCAATCGCTTTGCTTGTGTCATTATTTTGTAAAGCCGCTTTAGCTAGTAACGCATAGCGCACATCTTGCCAATTATCAGCCACGCTATTGTTTCCCAATGCCAGTTCTAGCTGCTCGCTATCACCATTAATTAAGCTCCATACACCTTGCTCAATCGCCGCTTGTTTACGCTCTTCACTGCGGGCAAAAAAACGATGGCGAGTATTGCTGTATAAAGACAAAATATAACGAATAAGCTTATAAGTTAAATACAAACCCAGCGCGATAACCAAAATGGTCGCGCAAAAAGCGACGATAGACCCTTCAATAGTAGTTTGATTAAACGAAATTAATACATAACCCACTTCACCTATTAACATAGGCGATAAAGCAAGTAATACAGCAACTGCTATAATAACCAATATTAAGCGGATCATTTTGCCCACTCCTTGATCTGCTCAGTACTTTGCAAAGTGATAGCTGGACTAAAGTTTAACTGCTCTTTGCTCAACTCCTGCAGCGCTTTAAGCGTACTTTTAGTTAGTGCTTCATCATGTTGGAAATAATCTTTTACTAATACTTCGGCTTGACTCAGAGCAGTAAAATAAATACTGGCTTGTTTAGTCAAAAGCGCATCTTGAGCTTGCGATAAATATAAACTTAATCGCTGTTGGATCAAATGACGCTCGTACTCTGTCAATAAAGGTTCAATAGCGATATCTTCACGTTGGCGAATTTTAATAAAGTTATCTTTAAATTGCTGCCACGAATTAGCTAAATTTTGCTGCCAATCACTAACGTTTTCGCTCAATACATGTTGCTCTTTTTGATCTACTTCTTGTGGTAATGCCACCGCATTGAAAACGAGCTTATCTACTTGCCCAAGTACACCGTGCAGCTTTAAATAAATTGCTTCTATTGCAACCGGCTCAACAGTGCTAAGCGCTTGCAAATCTTGATATATTGCTTGGCGAATAGCGCCAGTTCCTGGATGCTCTGCTAATAACGTATCTAATCGAGTTAATACTGCCGCCGCTCCATTATAATCATGCTCAGCCCACAGTTTAAACTCAGCCATACGCTGCAAACTAGTCACCTCTTGTGGATTAAGACTATATGTTTGTTGCTCTGCACGCTGCAAGGCGGCTGCTAATTGTTTTGCCGTGTTATCTGCATTTTCAGCTAAGCTAGCAGCAACTTTTTGCTCACTATTAAACAGCGCTTGTTGCAAGGTTTGCTGCGCAACTTTCACTGCTTGCAGCTCTTTACTGAGTAATTGGTTGTCAGCTGATAACTGATTAACTAACAAATTTGCTTGCTGTTGTGTATGAAGTTTTTGGTAAAACTGAAAACCAACACCAGAGGCCACAATCAACGAGATAAGTAATGCTAAGCTGCCAGTTTTACTTATTTTTTGTTTGTTGTTTTGGTTCGTTTCTTGTTTCATAGCAAAGTCTTTTTTTGTTGCCGAAGCAGAGTCTGCAACCTTAGCACTCGCCTTGGTTGAACTGCTTGGCGTTGCTTTAGGGTCAGCAAGCTGTGATGTTGGCTTTGTATCTTCACTCATAATGTTACCTTCGCTAATACAAGTAAACATAGCGCTATCGCTTGCACCTGCAGCAATGTGTATATTTGCCGAGTCAATCTGTTGCGCCGCAAGGTATTCACTAATGCGAGCACTGGCAACATAAAACTGGCACTGTCTGATCCACTCTAATTGTTTTGCGCCCAGTTCACGAAAAATCGCATCAACTGCCGCATTACTTGTTATGACTATACCTTTAACATCAAGGCTTTGCCAGTGGTCTAGCCAGTCAGTTGCATTACCTTCTACAGGGCCTCGTTGATAAACCACTAAATTATTTAAAAATGCCCCACGTTGCTTTAAGTTTTTTGCAATCGTTGCTCGGCCATCTTTACCTTTGACCAACACTATATTTAGACCATCAACTTGCTGTAATGATTTTAAAGCCAGTAATCCTTCAGAATCATGCAGTTTAGGCACGGCTGCTCGTACGCCAAATGCCTGCCAAATGGCTTCTGCCGTTTGTTCACCTACGGCATAAAATTGCGCTTTAGTATTGATATCGGGTTTAAGTGCCAACAATGCTTTGACAGCATCTTGGGAGATAAAAATAATTTTATCTGCATTCAGTAAAGGGGTCAGTTGAGTATTATCTGGGGTTAAGTAATCAATTTTCAAAACCGGAAATAAAGTCGCCTGATAACCCCCTTGCGACAGTTGCTCTGCAAGGTCGGCGCCTTTTCCATGTGGGCGAGTTATCAGGATCTGTGACATTTATGCGTCTCTATATACTTCAGCTAAAATTTTATCTGCGCCTAAAACAAGTAACTGTTCAGCCAGTTGCACACCAAGCTGTTCAGCATCAATTGCTTTACCACTGATCTCAGCGCGTAAAATTTCGCTGCCATCAATTGCGCCCACTAAACCACGTAAATGTACTTGCTCGCCATCAACTAAAGCATAAGCGCCAATTGGCACTTGGCAACCACCTTCTAAACGGCGATTCATTGCACGTTCGGCATTAACACGAATACGTGTCTCGTTATGCTCAAGTGGTGCAAGTAACGCTTGGGTAACCTCGTCATCAATACGGCATTCAATACCTACAGCGCCCTGACCATTCGCTGGTAACGATTCTTCTGGTTCAATAAATGCTTTAATACGGTCATGCATCTGTAAACGAATTAATCCAGCAGCAGCTAAAATAATCGCATCATATTGGCCATCATCAAGCTTAGCTAGGCGAGTATTGACGTTACCGCGTAAATCACGAATTTCTAAATCAGGACGCAGTTCACGAATTTGACACTGACGACGCAAACTCGATGTACCAACAATAGCACCTTGTGGTAGCTGTGCAATGTTGGCAAAGGTATTTGACACAAATGCATCGCGTGGATCTTCACGTTCACAAATTGTATGCAGTGCTAACCCTTCAGGAAAATCAACAGGTACATCTTTCATTGAATGCACAGCGATATCTGCACGGCCATCTAACATGGCCTGCTCAAGCTCTTTAACAAATAGTCCTTTGCCACCGATTTTTGCAAGTGGTGTATCAAGAATAATATCTCCTTGTGTCGACATTGGTACTAGCTCAACAGTAATGCCGGCATGGAAATGCTCTAGCTGTGCCTTTACAAATTCAGCCTGCCACAGTGCTAATGCACTTTTACGCGTAGCGATACGAATAAGTTGAGGTTTTTTTGTCACGTTTTCAGTCATAAAAGGAGTCCAATTAATTTTCTTTGCTGAGCCTAAAGGTGAATAAACACTTACTCAGCTAAAATGCGAAATTCTTTTTGTGCCAATAAATGGCCCTGTTCGTCAACAACATCAACACGCCAGTTGCCAACTTGTTCAGGTAAAATAGTTTTATTAGAGTAAGTGCGATACCGAGGAGACGTTACACCAAGCTCAATACTAGCTAGCACTTCATTTTCATAGCGCCAAACATGCTTGACCGTCTGCCCTTGCATATTTTTAAGCTCACTAAAAAATGCCATTGTTTCAGTAAATTCATTTAAACGCACATCCGCTTTAAAAACATTAACGGGTTCACGATCAACCACTTCACGGGTCAATACTGCGCGGCTTACTTTGTCGGTATCAATTTTTGCACCAAGAGCAACGCTGGCAATATGTGCTGATGTAGCAAAACTATCTGGTTGCTCCGCGCTAACGTCACTTTCTACTGGCTCATTATTGGTATTTGTAGCAACAATAGTATTAGCTGCAAGTGCTTGGCTTTGTTCGGGCTGATTACTATCAACAATTTGCTGTTCTGGGCTATCAGTTATCATCGCCATTTCTAGCGATTCACTTTTATCATCCACTACACTAGCATCATTACCATCATCAGCATTAATATCAGTGAGTGTCGACGCTTCGCTGACTACCTCAAACTCTGTATTGTCTGCTACCGTTGTTGAAGATGCTAAAGGCGCGTCTTCTTCGCTTGTCTGTGCAACAGACTCGGGGCTATCAAGGGGTTGTTGTTGATCATTTTGCTCAGCATTTACGGAGCTCAACAGGCTATAAGTAAAAATAACTAACGCAAATATCATCAGTAGCGTAACGGTAACAATGCGCTGCCAATGCCATTGATAGGTTACCTCAGGCGCGATAGGTGCAGCCTCTCGACTCATACTTGCAGTGATCACTATTTTTTGTTTCATTTTAGCCTCGGCTACTCAACACTATTTAACTTAAGCGCGCGATCAACCAGTGGCGAATAGCCATTAGTTCTTCCCCGCAGAGCTGATGGCCCATTGGGTAATCTTGCCAACTTACATCCATGTTATGCGTTGTAAGTATGTCAAACGCATGACGACCTGCATCATAAGGTACTACTTGATCTTGGCTACCATGAGCCATAAATACCGACAAATCTGTATGTTTAGCTTCAGCCGTTAACTTATCTGGCACGCACATATAAGTCGAAAGCGCCATTACACCTGCCAGTTTCTGAGTTAAACGCGGTGCTAAATGTAGCGCAATAACGCCACCTTGAGAAAAACCAGCCAATATTATTTTATCTGCAGGAATACCTTTACCAAGCTCTTGCTCAATCAACTGCTCAACCTTCGCCGCTGATTCGCGTACCCCAGTTTCATCAGCGCGCTTGTCTAGATCCATAGATTTAATATCATACCAAGAACGCATTGCCATACCACCATTTATGGTGACCGGTTGTACCGGAGCATGCGGGAACACAAACCGCACACCTAATTCATCAGGCAATGCAAGTTGCGATGCGACAGGTAAAAATCCATCGCCTGAATCGCCTAAACCATGTAACCAAATAATCGTTGCTTGATGCTGGCCTTTTGCCGCGTATTCTACAAACTCTAAACTCATAGTGCTGATTGCCATTCTACCGTTTGGCCAGCTTGACGCGTTGTTGCTTCATTCATAAACTGCCAAAATTCTGCGCCCGAGCGATTATCAATCCACTTATCGCCACGCAATTCAAAATGGTGACCATTAAACTTAGTCGCAACCCATACTTGATGCAAAGGAGCTTGCTTATTAATCACAATTTTACTGCGATCAGCAAAAATAATCTCCAAAATACCTTGTGCAGATTCATAGTCTAAGTCAGCTTCACAGTCATCCACTTGTTCTTCAATGGTAAACATAAGAGCTTCGGCTAATTGGTGGTATTCATGATCAGTCATTATTGTTTCCTTTTACGGGCATTTAGCCAGATATTCGGTACGAATTGCATGCAGCTAGTGTAACAGGAATAAATTCATCCGCGAATAGCTGCATTTTTTAGATATTCTGTTAATCTGCGATTATAAAGCCAGCAACACGATTAATCTAATGAAAGAGATGCATCTTAAACAATTAAAACGACTTTCCCCACTTGGTGTACTACTCATCACTTTAGCTGGCTGCGGACAAAGCGGGCCACTGTATTTGCCAGAAGATAAAGCCGAGCCAAATAAACCACAACAAGTAACAACTCCAGTTACGCAAACACAGTCATCAACAATTGAATCGAAACAGGACCAATAATGGACTTTTTTGACTATAAAAATAATCAGCTGCATGCTGAAGACATCGCTGTCAAGGAGCTCGCCGCACAATACGGTACGCCTTGTTATATATATTCTCGCAAAACCTTTGAGCGTCATTACCTTGCCTTTGCACAGGCCGCGACCAATCATAAAAACTTAGTTTGCTATGCTGTAAAAGCCAATTCAAACATTGCTGTTTTAAATGTGCTGGCACGCTTGGGCTCAGGTTTTGATATTGTTTCTAAAGGTGAGCTTGCCCGCGTCATTGCGGCCGGAGGCGACGCTAGTAAAGTGGTTTTTTCAGGGGTTGCCAAAACAGCAGACGAGATTGCCTACGCACTCAAGCTCGGGATTAAATGTTTTAATGTTGAGTCTGTCTCAGAGCTAGATCGTATTTCCCACGTTGCCAGTGAACTTAATTTAGTCGCGCCAATTTCAATTCGTGTAAACCCTGATATCGATGCGAAAACCCATCCGTATATTTCAACGGGTTTAAAAGAAAATAAATTCGGTATAGATATTCTTACTGCAACAAGTGTTTATCAGTATGCTGCGTCATTGCCTGGCCTAAAAATCACCGGGGTTGATTGTCACATTGGCTCACAGCTGACTGAAATCAAACCATTTCTCGAAGCACTAGACAAAGTACTGGCTCTAATTGACGATTTAAAAGCCAACGGTATTGAACTCAGCCATTTAGATATTGGCGGCGGTTTAGGCGTACCATACAATGGCGAAGCGCCACCGCATCCAAGTGAATATGTGGCACATATCACCGATCGTTTAACTGATTATCAACACTTAGAGCTTATTTTTGAACCGGGCCGTGCGATTGCTGCCAATGCGGGTATTTTGGTTACAAAAGTTGAGTTTATAAAACAAAACCAAGATAAGTTTTTTGCAATCGTTGATGCCGGTATGAACGATATGTTGCGCCCTGCTTTATATCAAGCATGGCAAAAAATTGTGCCGGTAACGCCTCGTAATGACGACACACCCACATACAACTTTGATATTGTCGGTCCGGTGTGTGAAACCGGTGACTTTTTAGGTAAAGATCGCCTGTTAGCCTTACAACAAGGTGATTTACTTGCCCAGCGCAGCGCTGGTGCCTACGGCTTTACCATGAGCTCAAATTATAACTCACGGCCACGTGTGGCAGAGATCATGGTCGATGGCGAGCAGAGTCATTTGATCCGCGCGCGTGAAACTCTGGAAAGTCTATGGCAAGGCGAGAAAATTTTACCATAAACTTTTTGTAACGAGGCTGCTCTGTGGCATGATTAGCGCAGAGCAACCCGAATTAGAGCGCTATGTTAGTTAATTTTTCCAAAATGCACGGCCTAGGCAACGATTTTGTTGTAATTGATAACATTACACAAAACGTTTTCTTGTCACGAGACCAAATAAAAAAACTGGCAGATCGCCATTTCGGCATCGGCTTTGACCAACTATTAATGGTTGAAGCGCCTTATTCTCCCGATCTTGATTTCCATTATCGTATTTTTAATGCTGACGGTAACGAAGTAGAACAATGCGGCAATGGTGCTCGGTGTTTTGCCCGTTTTGTACGGATGAAAGGCCTTACTAATAAACATAAAGTCACCGTATCTACCAAATCAGGTAATTTAACCTTATACATAGAAAAAGATGGCCAAGTCACCGTCAACATGGGTCACCCTAATTTCGAACCGAGCAAAATTCCACTCAAAGCGACTAAGCGTGAACTGACTTATATTATTCGAGCAGAAGAACACACCGTATTTAGTGGTGCAGTATCAATGGGTAACCCACATTGTGTACTTGAAGTTGATGATATAGAGACAGCTGACGTCAGCACTTTAGGCCCGCTACTTGAAAATCATGAACGTTTTCCACAGCGCGTTAACGTGGGCTTTATGCAAGTGATTAATTCTGAGCATATTAAATTGCGAGTTTGGGAACGTGGCGTTAACGAAACGCTCGCCTGCGGTACAGGCGCATGTGCAGCAATGGTAATTGGCCAAATTCAAAGTAAATTATCCACTACAGTACAGGTCGATTTACCGGGCGGTAGTTTGCAAATTCGCTGGCAAGGTGAAGGCCATCCAGTGCGAATGACCGGCCCTGCAGAGCATGTATTTGATGGGCAGGTCGCTTTATGAGTAACTCAAACGACAAAGTAACTAGTGAGCAAGTGAGTGAGTTTTTACAACAAAACCCATTGTTTTTAGCTCAAAATCCAGCACTATTAGCCCAACTTGAGCTGCAGCAAGCGCAAGGCGCAACCTCATTAGTGCACATTCAACAGCGTCAATTGCGTGAACACAACACCATGTTGAAAAGCAAAATTGACAGCTTAATTAAGCACGCAAAAGAAAATGAGCTAATTTATAGCTTGTTCAGCGAGTGTCATCGCCAGCTTTGGACTAACTACGACTTTAAAACTTTAGCAATAAACTTACGCAATATTATTTGTACTAATCCGGCGATTAATGAATGCCACTTGCTTAAGTATGATAAAAAGTTTGCGCAACTAATTGAACACCGCTTAGAGCATAATGGCGTTTATCTGGGTCGCGTAAATCAGCAAGAGCGAGATTTACTGTTCAGCCCTGCTACACAATCAACTGCGCTCTATTTAATTGGTAACAGTCAGCACCCTATCGCTATTTTGGCCTTTGGCAGTGATGATGCAAACCACTTCGAACCGGCAAAAGATAGTTTATTTGTACTTGAGTTTGTTCGCTCACTGCAACTTAGACTGTTGGAATTGGAACTAGAGCAGGCATGAGCGAGCAGCAGCCGCCAAATGTTGAGCAATTATGTGACAAACTAAGCGATAAGTGGCGCACGCCAATCCTATTATTTAGTGATTATCTGCGCTTCGAAAGACAATACTCACCACACACTATCAGCCAGTACACCAGCCAACTTAACTTCGCTGCATTGTATTTCAGCAAACTGTGTAATGATTGGTCAAGCGTACAGGGTGAGCATATACGCCGTTACAGCATGCAACTTAGAAGCAAGCAACTAAGTGGCCGTACGATTAGTTTAAAGCTCAGCTGCATTCGCAGTTTGTATAAGTTTTTAAAAACCAAAGATATCAGTCAACAAAACCATTATCATAATCCGGCAGAAGCAATCAAAGGCCCCAAGTTTGCCAAACCCCTGCCTAAAAACCTTGATGTAGACCAAATGGCACGGTTACTTGATATTCACGATGATGATCCTCTTGCAGTTCGCGATCAGGCGATGATGGAGCTGATGTATTCATCTGGCTTACGCATTAGTGAGTTAGTTGGTGCCAATATACAAGATATAAATCGCAGTGCGGGGGAAATATTAGTCCGCGGTAAGGGCAACAAAGAACGCCTGTTACCAGTGGGAGGCAAGGCGCTAGAATCATTAAATAAATGGCTTAAACTACGCCCTCAATTTGCTCATCCAGAAGAAATTGCAGTATTTGTCAGTAGCAAAAAGTGCCGTATTTCAGCACGTCACGTTCGGCTTCGCATGCAAGAGTGGGGAATAAAACAAGGTATTAGCAGCCAAGTACACCCACATAAATTACGCCATTCATTTGCATCACATATTTTAGAATCATCGGGTGACTTGCGAGCAGTACAAGAGTTATTGGGTCACAGCAGTTTATCGGCCACCCAAGTGTATACCCATTTAGATTTTCAGCATTTAGCTAAAGTGTATGACAACACGCACCCTCGCGCTAAAAAACGTTCAAATACCGACTAGCAAGGAGCTTATATGATCCGCTTTAATCGTGCCATTTCACCTTTTACCGTATTGAGTTTTGACTTAGACGACACCTTATACAATAACCATCCGATAATTACAGCAGCCGTTCAAGCACAGATAAATTATCTAAATGCATTGCCAAACTGGCAAGCACAAGGTAAAGACTATTGGCAACAGTGCCGTGAGCAGGCGCTACTTGATAACCCCGAGTTAGTCGACAATGTTACGCAGTGGCGCAAAAGCACTCTGCGTACAGCACTGGCAAAGCTCGGTTATCAAAACGCAGAGCTCGAACACCATGCTAATAATGCTTATCAAGCATTTGCTGATGCCCGCAGCCAAATTGTAGTGGATGATAAAGTGCTCGATTTACTTTCACAACTGAGTAAACGCTATCGCTTAATTGCTATTACCAATGGTAATGTAGAAATTGAACGTTTTAACTTAAATGGTGTATTTGAACTGGTTTTACAAGCAGGTATTCACGGTAAAGCTAAACCTCATACCACGATGTTTGAACAGGCCGCCGCCGCGCTTGGCGTCCCAACCCAGCACATTTTGCACGTTGGTGATAGTTTAGACACCGATGTACAAGGTGCGCATAATGCGGGTTGTCAGTCACTTTGGTTAAATGACCAACCAGCTAAATATGCCTACAAAGGCTTAGCCGATATTGAAATAACTGATATTCAAGCGCTTAAACACTTTTTAAGCCAGCCATAATATTCTAGGAGCGAGCAATGAAAGGGACTGCTGTTACTAAATTTATCACGCTGCTGCTACTGCTATCAGTGGCACTTAATGGCTATTTATTGTGGCCACAACAGCAAGCAACAGCCCCACAAGCAGCCGTTAAATTGTCGCCATCAGTTATCGTTGAAAACAATCAGCAATCACTCTATCAGCAAGCTCTACAGCAATTTAATCAGCGACAGTTTACGGCTGCCTTAGCCAGCTACCAAGCATTAACTACAAGCCAGCCATTACAAGCTGAACAACTTTACTTTTTATGGTTAGATAAACTCGATAACTGGTTAAAAAATAATGAGCTCACAGTTGCTGAGACTTTTTTGCAATTATTTTTAAATAGCTATCCATACGATATAAATATGTTACAGCTTGATGCCGAACGTTTAGTGAAAAACCAGCAGCTACACCAAGCTATTGTTGCGTTATTATCATTGCAATCACTTGCCAATGAAAGCCAGCAAGCAGCCATTAATATGCGTTTAATACAATTGACCATGGCACAAATAAAAACGCTTACAGAGCAGCACGCGTGGCAAAAAACCATTAATCAAACCTTAGTGTGGCTTGATTATGATAACGAAAATCCTAATTACTTATTCGCACTCGCTGATGCGTATTACCATCTCGGTGACCTGCTAAGCGCGCAAGCAACATTAGATCGCTTTCCTTTGGAGCATCCATTACAAGCGAAAGTTGCTGAATTACAAACACGCATAGCACAAGCGCAAAGCGGTATTGATCTGGTGCCATTACGTCCATACGGCGCACACTATTTATTAGATATGCAAATCAACGATGCGCTCAACACCCAACTAATGATAGATACCGGGGCAAGCTTTACCGTATTACCAAATAACGTATTTCAAGCATTACGGCCAATACCCGACTATATTGATAGCTTAAGCATCAATACCGCCAACGGCCAAGTAATCGCAAAACGTTACCAACTTGATTCAATTTTAATTGGCCAGCAATATATTGAAAACTTTGAAGTGTTAGTAATTGATAACCATAGTGGGTATGGATTACTCGGCATGAATTTTTTACAGTTGTTTAAATTTAATATTAATCAACAAACTAATCAGCTAGAGTTAGCTAAATAAGGATGACTATGACACTCAACGATTTTTTAAGCCGTCTGGCTAATGAGCCACACACCATTGCATTTGCCGATACGATGGCAGTGATTGAAGCAAACTATACTTTTACAGCCTGCGCATTCAATAACCACGGCTTAAAAAGTGCCGTTGGTGAAAATAATGGCTCATGTAAAATTTTTGCTTTTGCTAAACTAAACCAACTAAGTAAACAAAATACTCTAGATTGCTTTGGCGCGTTTTATCGTGATGATGTACTTGGCAATCCTAATGAGCACGATCACATGAACATTCGCACATTTATGTTAGCACCAGAAGTAACCCCCTTCTTGGGCATTACTTTTGATGGCGAACCATTAACAGCTAACTAAGTGATTTTTCCATAAAGTAGCGGGTGCCAGAGCGAGGATAATTATCGATTTGATATTTAACTTCATAACCACGATGTTCATAAAATGGTTTAGCTTGAAAATCTAAAGTATCAAGCTGAACTTGCAGCGCACCTAACTGCTTACCCTTTAATTCGATCGCGCTAAGTAACTTACTAGCTAGGCCTTGACCGCGTGCTTTTTCATCACACCAAAGCCAATTTATTTGTAACCAGTTACCAAATAATTGAGCAGCTACAGCCGCCACCACTTGCTGATTTTCATCAACAAATTTACACCCCAATGGCAGTCTTTGTGCATCAAAGTGAGCTTGATTATAAGCAACTATTTGCTCACGCAATAACTGTTCTAATACCTGTGAATCATCATTTTCAAACTGATACATGGTCGCTTTTTACCAAGTTAAAAGGTCAGTTTAAATGACTAACAAGTTAATATAAATGATTTTTACCGTAAGGCACCTCGAGCATATTACTGCCCACTTTTTCAGGCTGGCCACACATTTCATCGTATGCGCTGGTATGACGCAATACCATTTGCGCATAACTAAGGTGGTCGAGTCGTTTTTGAATATGCAATGGGCTTAAGCCACGAATAAACTCCCCCTGCTCATCCGTTACATAATACTCAACATTGTTGATCATCACCGACACTTGGTATAAAGCCATTTCCAATGAGTGAACAATAACTTTTTGCAAAGGCTGATGGTTTTTAAGTTCTGATAATTTTATCGCCATGGTGAAACCCTTTTTACAGTGGATTAAGTTATCTGTACGTTGCTTTGATATACTTTGATCAATTTAAACCGAAGCGACTTAATTTATGAGCGAGAAAACTCGTCTAGCTAAATACCTTGCCCATGCTGGCGTTTGTTCTCGTAAACAAGCCTCGCGGCTGATTGATGAAGGTGTGGTGAGCGTAAATAACCGCCCAGCCAATCATATTGATCACGTTGATGATAACGACGATATACGCGTCAATAACACGCGCGTACAAGGTAAAGCAACGCGCGTTTATTATGCCTATCACAAACCGGTAGGAATTGATTGTAAACTCAATCAACATGACCCTAGCAGCTTAATTCACCATCTACCAACAGACACCCGCGTATACCCCATTGGCAGGCTAGATAAAGATTCTCGTGGTCTGTTAATACTGACTAATGATGGTGAATTTTGTAATCAGCTGATCCATCCTGACTTCCACCAGCCAAAACGTTATTTAGTCACTGTTGATAAACCGCTTAATGATGGCTTTAGCCAAAAAATGGCAAATGGTGTGCCTGTTGATAAACATATCACACTGCCATGCACCGTGGAGAAAGTAGCCGACTGCCAATTTAGTATTATTTTAAAGCAAGGGCTGAATCGCCAAATCCGAAAAATGGCCCATTACTGTGGCTATAAAGTGATTGATCTTTACCGAGAACAAATTGCCGAGCTTAATTTGGCCACCCTAAGCCTGCCAGAAAATACCTATCGTAAAATAAATAAATCTGACATTTTAAAAAACTAATTATTTTTATATAAAATAGTTGCAAAGTTTGATTACAGGTGTAATCTTAAGTTAAAGATTACACCTGTAGGCAATATATATGATTGAATTATCAAAAGCAGAATTTGAAGTGCTCGATGCACTTTGGCTGAACTACCCTGCTACAGCAAGCCAAATTATCGAGCGTTTAAGCGATGATAAACAATGGCACGAAAAAACCATTAAAACCTTACTCGGTCGGTTAGTAAAAAAAGGCGCACTCAGCTTTGAAAAAGATGGCCGCCAGTATATTTACACTCCTTGCATGGAACGCGCTGAATACACGCTAAAAGAAAGTCAAAATTTTATTGAGCGTTTTTTTAGTGGCCGTATCGCGCCGTTAGTCAGCGGTTTTGCTAAATCTGAGCAACTTTCTCAACAAGACATCAACGAACTTAAAAAGGTGATTGATGACTGGGAAAAACAGCAAAAGTAAGGGTTTAATATGTTAGAAAACACCTTTAACTGGCTTCTTGAGCAGCAACTATTAATCAGCTTACTGATACTCAGTTTGCTGGTTTTAGAACGCTATTCACTAAAATGGCTCAATGCTAACTTTGTCTATAAGTTATGGCTAATGTTACCAATCACATTACTGCTAGCAAATATGCCAGAGCATTTTAAGCCGCTGCCAAACAACGTCATTAGCACTATGCTGATCAGCCCCAAGCAAGGTTTTTCAACAACGATTAGTATTAGTTGGGTACTAGTTTATAGCGCTATATTTAGCATACTGGCGTTAACTGCCATCGTGGTACACCTGCGGTTTATCAACCAATTACGATTAACCAATCTTGATGATAAAGTGCTGATTGACGCACATCCCGACATGCAACTATTACAAAGTAGCGCCGTTAGTACACCAATGGTTATAGGGCTATTCAGTAATCAGCTAGTCCTACCAACCGCCTATACACAACACATTGATAGCACTGCGTTAACGCTGATCATTGAACATGAAAAAGTACATATAAAACGCGCCGATAATTTATTTAATGCGCTGGCATTAATGGCCACATTGCTGATTTGGTTTAATCCACTGGCTTGGCTTGGCTACATGAACTTTAGACGCTTGCAAGAGCTGTCGTGCGACGAAAAAGTACTGACCAATAAAACTACTCAACAACGCATTTTATACAGTAAAGCTCTGATCAACTGTGCAGCAAATAGCCGTGCAGGGTTAATAGCTTACTCACACTATGGAGATAAAAACACGATGTTACAACGACTCAATCAAATCAAACACACCGGCAATAGCTCAATGATTGCCAAAGGCGCTTTACTTATTTTTGCAGCGGGTATGATCAGCAGCTTTGCTATCGCAAAACAACCAGAAGCAATAAGTAAGGTGCAAGCTATTTCACCCATCATGCGTATTGAGCCTCTTTACCCGATACAGGCAGCTGAACAAGGTATCAGCGGTTCAGTAGTATTAAAATACGATATTAGCCCAGCCGGAAAGACACAAAATGTGTCGGTTGTGAATGCCAAACCTGAAAGAGTATTCGATAAAGAGGCAAAAAAAGCGCTAATGCAATGGCAATATAAGCCTTCAAATTCAGGCTTTAAAGATGTATTGGTACAGTTAGACTTTGCAATTGACAGTAATTACAAATCAGAAGAACTGATTGAAAAGGTGACTGTTGCGGCTAAGTAAATTTTAACAACCAAGACCCTAAAGCAAGCGCCTTATTGAAGCCGCTTGCTTTAGCGTTTTAAAAAACAAAGCTTATACCAATCGACTTAAATATTTAACCATTCTAGCGAGCTAAATAAAGCGCTAACTGCGTTATAATTTTTTCAAGTAGAACAACTACATGTCAAAATTTACGCCTTGTTATCACTGTATTTATCTG
>NZ_JACJFL010000035.1:0-47803 GCF_014164575.1 Pseudoalteromonas sp. SG41-1 | reverse complement strand
CTGCTGGCGAGGGTCGGCAATTGATTCGAAATATTTAAATAGTTGAATATCAGGCATGGGGGCTCCTTAAAAAGGAGTATAAGATCATACTTTTAAGTCAAGGTAAAGTTCGTGATCTTGCCCTGTATTCTGGCTCTCTAGCTACATTAATACTGGCTTATCTAAAAACCAAACATACGGATGTAAAAGTAACTGTGAAAGATAAACAGGCTCTAGCCCTTGAAACTAAGGTTAATGGCCTCATACCTTTTACGAGGTCAAAAATTTTAAATGAACAAAGTAACAGGTGTATTTCGAAAAACTTAGGTTAGAAATCTAATAAGTTTGTATTTAAACCGATTATTTTTATAAGGATAAAGTTATGACACAACGTGTAATTGAAATGCCAGACTTAGGCATGGGGACATTCCGCTTAGAAGGAAAAACAGCTTATGAATCTGTAAAAATGGCATTAGAAGTTGGCTTTCGCCATATTGATACCGCACAGATTTATGGCAATGAAGAGCAAGTTGGCCAAGCGATAAAAGACAGCAATATCCCTAGAAACGAGCTATTTATTACCACCAAAGTGTGGAATAACAAACTGAATAAAAGCGATTTTATCGCCAGTGTGAAAGAGTCTCTTAACAAGCTGCAACTCGATTCTGTCGATTTATTGTTGATCCATTGGCCTGCGCCATCAAACGATGAACCAATGAGCGAGTATTTAACTGAGTTATTAACGGCAAAGCAGCTTGGATTAACTAAGCATATTGGTGTATCGAACTTCACTATTGCGAATTTAAAAGAAGCCATGCAAACACTGGACTCACGTGAAATATTCACCAACCAAATAGAAGTACACCCTTATTTAACCAATACCAAGTTACGTGCTTTTTGTCAGCAGCATGACATTCATGTCACCGCCTATATGCCATTTGTGGTAGGTAAAGTGTTAAACGATCATACCATTATTGATATTGCTAAAAAGCATGATGCAAGCCCTGCACAAGTGGTTATTGCATGGGTAAACGCCAAGGGTATGACGACCATTCCGTCATCAACTAAGCGTAAAAATCTTGAAGATAACTTTAATGATAAAGCCGTAAAACTTGATGAAGAAGACATTGCGCGTATTGATGCTCTCGATTGCGGCGACCGTCAAGCAACCCCAAGTTTTGCACCGCAGTGGGATCAAGACACGTTTTAAGCGTGTTCAATATAAAGTGCAGTGAGTCTGCACTTTTTAATGCAAAGGAATAACTATGTTAACCGTTATAGCAATGCTGTCATGTAAAAACGCTGATGCAGCTACGTTACTTAGTGCACTTGATAACTTACAAAAGTTATCGCGCAAAGAAGTAGGGTGTTTGCGCTACGAGCTGGCTGTGAAAAATAATGACACGCAAACAGATTACATTGTAACTGAACAATGGGCTACAAATGAGCACTTTGAAGAGCATAAGTTAGCGCCGCATTTTAAAATGTTTGGTGAGCAGGCTGGTGATCTACTTATTCACAGTAATATTGATGTGTATAAAACGATTGGTTAATAATATACCCAAACCACCTCAAGATGCAGAATTCAGCGTTTCACAGGTGCTTAATATCAAGGCGTTACTTTGCAAGAATGGCCGTCCCTTTTAAGAAGTAACAACGCTGAGAGTAAGTGCCTGTGAAACGCCCAAAGGGTTGGTTTAAAAGCGATTTATACTGCGTTATTGATTTTAACAATAGAACCACTATTATTTGCAATCAATGCCTTGCCTAAATCGCTTTTAATTCCAACTGAAACTCGCATCTTAAGGTGGTTTGGGTATATAGGGGCAGTGTTTAAAGCCACGTATTTTATATCGAGCTTAGCATGTTAAGCATGGCTTTAATCACGCCTTAGCATGTGACAATGAGTGAGCCTTGATAACTTACCTAATGTATTGACCTGCGTTTTTGGGTATATAAAGTTATGCCATGGTATTTTTCATCGCTCACTGATTATATCTGCTTTATTTGTGTTTATGGCATCGGTGGTCAGTTTTACTTTCATGCAATAAATTTTTAAGTTTTTTGACTGTTGATACTAAATCAATGAGTCAGTTTATTTATTGTCCAAGATTTAATTTCGGCTTGTATTATATCTAACTCGCCTTAGCGTATTTGACTAGTAATCAAAAAAGACCCTATGGATACTGTGAGACTGTTAAATAAAAGTAACAAAGCTTAACGTTTTACACACACATCAAAAGGTCGAATATGCACACAATAAATAAAAAAGCATTATCAATTGCCGTAGTATTAGCTTGCTCATTCCCGTTACATGCCCAACAAGCTGCTACGAATAATCCAACAAATACTAATGAAAGCAACACTGCGCAAGAACAAAGTACCTCCTTAGAGGTTATCTCTGTAACAGCAACCAAACGTAAAACAAAGTTAATGGAAACCCCTGTTGCTATTACAGCATTAACGGAGGCTGAGCTCAGGCAAAATGGCGTAAATAGTGTTAAAGATATTGCTAATCTAGTGCCAGGGTTAGATATCTCCACAGCGACGGATCAATCAGCACCTGTTATCTCGATGCGTGGCGTACGCTCTACCAATATTACTGAGCTTGGCGACCCTGCTGTTGGCGTTCACCTTGACGGTATTTATTCGCCAAGAATGCAAGGAGCGCTAGCTCTGATGTATGACATTGAACGAGTTGAGGCATTAAGGGGGCCACAAGGCACATTATTTGGTCGAAACTCTACAGTTGGTAGCATTAATGTTATTTCAGCAAAGCCTGAATTCACTCATTTATATGGCAATGTAAACGTTGAAGCAGGAAAATACAACAGCAAAAATATTGATGGCGTAATTAATATTCCAATTAATGACGAATTTGCAGTACGGTTTTCTGGCAAAGGATTAAAACGAGATTCTTACCTTGAGGGTTACTACGATCCTAACCAATACGACTCAAGACGATTAAGCGACGATATACTCAATGCTCCTGTTATATCAGAGGATTCTTATCAGGGTATTGGTCAAACAGTCACGCAGCGAGAAAACTGGTGGATTGATGGCGCAGGCACAAATCCAGAGGCACAAAAAGTTCGCCAATTAACCCCCGCAGAAAAAGACGACTTTTATAACAACGCTAATGAATACTCTTTTAGAATTAGTACGCTTTGGGAGCCGTTAGATGGTGGCTTTTCAAATCATACCGTTTTTCAAAAGTACGTTAATAACAGCAACAATAATCTCGATTTAGTTAATTGCGATAAAATTCGCGGTAGAAGTGAAGAGCTGGGCGGCGATTGCACAAACTTTTTACCCAGTGATAATACATATCAAGCTGTTGTGAATGTGCCTGGTAAGCTTAATTTAGATATCACCTATCTTAGAAATACCCTTAACTACGATATAAATGATGAATATTCGCTTGTGTGGCTACTTGGCTATGAGGATATGGAACGCTCTTCAGCACAAGATAGCGAAGTCGGCCTCGATCCTTGGGATGGGGCAACGTACTTTTTAGATGGCACTGGTGCTGAATCTTTTTCTACAGAAGTGCAATTACAATCTGACGAATACGGCGATTTTATTTGGATTGTTGGTGCTAACTATTTCCACGAAAAAACCACGACCTTAGGTTATTACGATAACCCAATGGACGATAAAGCCTTTTGGGATCAACCTGATCGCTCTACAGACGCATTCGCTTTGTTTGGCCAAGGTACATACAATTTAACTGAAAAATTACATCTAACACTTGGTTATCGTTTTAGTGATGAAACGAAAGAAGATAAAGGAGGCAAAACATACCGCTGCTCTAATGCCGATGGTTGCGCTGTTGGTTGGTTAAATAGAACAGATCTAAATAACTTACCAGTTGATTACTACGAAGATCCTTCAATTTATGCGTCATACTTTGCAAACGATAATAAAGGAAGTTGGCAGCATCATGACTTTCGTGTTGGTTTAGACTACGACATTTCACCTGAAACGATGGTTTATACCTATCTTGCCAGTGGTTTTAAAGCCGGCGGAATTGGTGATGTATATGAAGTCGTAAATGATAGAACCGGCGACGTAACACGCTTTGAAACTAAGTTCGACCCAGAAGAAGTACTTACATGGGAGCTTGGCGCTAAATCGAGCTTTTTTGATAACTCATTAAACTTAAAAGCCGCGTTTTTCTACACAGATTACACCGACATGCAATACGCATCAGTGGGCTCAATCGGTAACGTAGAACGTTTATCTGTGGTAGAAGATGAAGATGGCTCTCCCGTTTTAGATAGCAATGGCGAGCCTGTACTTGATTTTCAAAACAAGCCTGTGATTGCTTATTACACACAAAATGTTCCTAGTTCAACAATCAAAGGTATTGAGCTTGAGTTTGATTGGAAGCCATATCCAAGCGGGCGTATCACCGGTTATGTAACCTGGACCGATGCCAAAGTGACGGACGATTGGAATACTAAGTGGGATTACGATGCTGAGTATCTTTTTGATATTTCTTATGAGGAATCAAAAAATCCTGAAAATACACTGCTATCAACTAATCTTAAAGGCAATAACCTAGCGATGACGCCTAAGTTCACGGCAAACATCAGCTACACACATACATTTGATTTAGGTGAATATGGTTTTATCCATAGTTGGCTTAATGCGAGCTGGAAAGATGAATCGTACTCAACAGTATGGAATGTTGATAAACACTTAGATGATATGGACTTTAGCGTGTCGGACGAGGCGACAAAATACATTGACGATAGCCGAGATGCATTTGCAGTCTATAATGCGTCAATTAAATATGAGCCGCAAGGACAAAGCTGGTACGCAGAAGTATTCGTTAATAATGCCTCTGATGAAACTATTCAATATTGGAATAATACTAGCAAAGGAATTCCAAAAGGCAGCTTTGGTATGCCAAGGTATTACGGTGTAAGAGCTGGTTTTTCATTCTAGATAACCTAACCACAATTAAACTTCCCACAGTCAATATACCACTGTGGGAGGTATACAATTTAAATAAGGATCAATAATGAAAACTAAGCTTATTAGCTCGTTAGTTGCAGGTTGTGTGTTTATCTCACCTTTTACATATGCCAATTATTTTAAAGATAATTTTTCATGGGGTTACGATAATACCATTTGGAATGCGCGAAGTGGCGACAATGGCTCGCCTTTTGGCTGTGAATTTGCCCCTGCAATGATTAACCCAAGCCAACAGGGGATCACGCTTTCATTATCACAAGGCGCATGTGCTGAGCTGCAAAGTAATAATTTCTATGGCTTTGGCAAGGTGCAAGGCAGTGTTAAGTCAGGGAATACGCAAGGCACTGTGTCTTCCATTTTTACTTACACATCGTGGTGGGATTCACCCGGCAGAGCATGGCAAGAGATAGATATTGAGCTTTTACCCTCCCTTGGGAACGTTGTTCATACCAATGTGATTTACCAGCCGCAAGGCGGCACTTATCAAAGCTGGGAAAAGGACATCGACTTAAGTCAGTTTGGGCTTGATTACAGAGAAAACTTATTAACTATTGGCTTTGATTGGTCTAGCAACTCGATTCGTTGGTACCTTTACGACGCTCAAGGAAATGAGCAAACAATTAGGATGGTATACAAAGACAATGGCGATGGTCATTTAGCTGAAAATGAAATTCCCGCGTATGCATGGCCGATGGATAATACAAAAATAATGATTAACCAATGGAATGGTGATAACTCAACCGAAGGCTATTACTTCCCTGGTCAATACTATGGCAGCCCTTCGTGGGCGTACTATGATTTTATTGAGTACATTCCCCAATAAAATTAAGAAGTTTGTATCTATAAATAGAATTTAATCTCGAAGGTTTTTAATGTCTCAAATCAAATATTCTAAATTATTATTTTGCTTATTGCCCGTAGTTGGGGCGCTTACTTGTCAATATTCATTCAGTGCAGAGCGTGAGCAAGTCAACTGGCCTTATGTAAACACTAAACTTAAACGCGATCCCGCTGTAGAAGCGCAAATTGAACAACTACTGGCAAAGATGACCATAGAGCAAAAAGTGGCGCAAATGATTCAGCCCGAAATTGGTTATTTAAGTGTTGAACAAATGCGCAAATATGGGTTTGGTTCATACCTAAATGGCGGTAATACAGCGCCCTATGGCGACAAACGCGCTGATCAGGCCACATGGTTAAAATATGCCGATGAAATGTACCTAGCATCAATGGACTCAACGAAAGACGGTATTGCAATACCGACTATTTGGGGTACTGATGCCATGCATGGACATAGCAATGTGTATGGCGCTACGTTATTTCCGCACAATATTGGCTTAGGAGCTGCGCATGATGCCGACTTAATTAAGCGCATAGGCCAAGCAACAGCGAAAGAAGTCTCAGCCACTGGGATTGAATGGAGTTTTGCTCCTACTGTCGCTGTAGTCAGAGATGATCGCTGGGGCAGAACCTATGAAAGTTACTCAGAAGACCCTGAATTAGTTAGGCTGTATGCAGGTAGTATGGTGACAGGTATTCAAGGTGATATAGACGCTGACTTTTTAAAAGGCAGTAACCGTATTGCAACCGCAAAACATTTTGTGGGCGATGGTGGTACAGAGCGAGGCGTTGATCGCGGAAATACGCTTATCGATGAAAAAGGATTAAGAGATATTCACAGCGCAGGTTATTTTTCGGCTATTAATGAAGGTGTGCAATCAGTGATGGCATCATTTAATAGTTGGAATGGCAAACGTGTACATGGCGATAAACATTTATTAACGGATGTACTTAAAAACCAACTTGGTTTTGATGGGTTTGTAGTCAGTGATTGGAATGCTCACAAGTTTGTAGAAGGCTGCGATTTAGAGCAATGTGCGCAAGCAATTAACGCCGGCGTTGATGTGATCATGGTACCAGAGCATTTTGAAGCGTTTTATCATAATACTGTTAAGCAAGTGAAAGACTGTGTAATCGCAGAATCAAGAATTAACGATGCCGTTAGGCGCTTTTTAAGGGCTAAAATCCGCTGGGGTGTGTTTTCGAAGAGCAAACCATCAGCGCGACCTGAATCACAACACCCGCAGTGGTTAGGTGCTAATGAGCATCGCACTTTGGCAAGAGAAGCGGTTCGTAAGTCACTCGTTCTATTAAAAAACAACGAAAACGTGCTGCCAATCAAAGCGAGTAGCCGCATCTTAGTTGCCGGCAAAGGCGCAAATGCAATCAATATGCAAGCAGGAGGCTGGAGTGTTTCTTGGCAGGGCACAGACAATACCAATAGTGACTTTCCAAATGCAACCTCTATTTATGCGGGTTTACAGTCGCAAGTAACAAAAGCGGGTGGTGAGATCACTTTGAGCGAGTCTGGTGAGTATAAAACCAAGCCAGATGTAGCCATTGTTGTTATTGGTGAAGAACCTTATGCAGAATGGTTTGGTGACATCGAGATGCTTGAGTTTCAGCATGAAACTAAACATGCACTTGCGTTATTAAAGCAGCTTAAAGCTGATAATATTCCTGTAGTAACGGTATTTTTAAGCGGCCGCCCGTTGTGGGTTAATAAAGAGCTCAATGCATCGGATGCCTTTGTTGCTGCTTGGCTACCAGGCTCTGAAGGTGAGGGCGTTGCAGATGTACTATTAACTAATAGCGAAGGTAAAGCCCAGTTTGATTTCAGCGGTAAGTTGAGTTTTTCATGGCCTAAATATGATGACCAATTTACGTTAAACTTAAAAAATGCTGACTATGATCCATTATTTGCTTATGGCTATGGCTTAACTTATCAGGACAAAATAAATGTGCCTGTTTTGAGTGAGAAAACCAGCCCTAAAAAAATGGTTAATAGTGACTCACATCCCCTGTTTGTAAGAAACTTAGCCAAAAATATGACTTGGCAACTGGCAGATACAAGCACAGAAAAGGTGTTAGCCAGCGGTGCATCAGCAACCAGTGGCGATAAACAAAGTTTACTTATGCAATCAGTCAATTTATCTTATCAAGAAGATGGCCGTGGCTTTAATTGGCGCGCACAAGCCGCTGTTAGCTTGAGTTACCTAGAGCCTAAACAGCTAGATAGTAAATTTAGTGCAGGTTACCTTGAATTAAAAATGCGCATAGATAAAGCTCCTGAACAAGGAGCAAACTTGCAAGTCATGTGTAGAGAAAATCATTGCTTAAGGAATATTGATTTTTCATCGTTTTCACAATTAATGACAGACAAAAGTTGGCATACTCTAGCAATCCCTCTGCACTGTGATGATAGCGGACTTGCTGAGCAAAAAATAACAGACGCGCTGCGCATTACTAGTCAAAATTTAAGTTTAGCAATTGCTGATGTGGCGTTGACTATAAAACCGAGTAATGACTCATTATCATTAACGTGTGCAAAGTAATACCCTATGGCTGTTGATTAACGTTTATTAATCAACAGCCTATAACATTGGATTTAATAATGTGAATAGTAATAACCCTAGAAGTCAGTTGTTCTGGTTATTCCAAAGTTGTGGTTGGATTGTCTATGCAATGCTGACCGAATTAATGATAAAAATACCAAGCGAAGAGCCATGGACAATACATATACCGCATTTAATTATTGATGTAGCGTGTGGCTTTTTGATCACTTTAACGTTAAGACGATTTTACAACTGTTTTAGTCAGCAAGAGCTCAAAGTTAAAGTCGCGTTACGTATTATGCTGCTTCTAATTGCAACATTACTCTGGACGCAAATTAAATGGATTTCCTTGCAGTGGTTATATGGTAACTGGTGGCTTTCAATGTCATGGTTTGACTTTGGTACATGGACGTCAGCCTCGTTAACCATGCTTTCAACATGGACTGCCTTTTATTACGGGATCAAAATTTATTTAGATAATCTTGAGCAAACTCAAAAGGCCGCAGAAGCTACCCATTTAGCGAAAGAGTCACAGCTAAAAATGCTTCGATATCAGCTTAACCCGCATTTTATGTTCAATAGTATTAACGCCATTTGCACGTTAATATTGAAAAAAGAAAGCTTGCAGGCAGTAAACATGCTTGAAAAACTATGTGACTTATTGCGCCATAGTTTATATACCGACCCACTTGAAAAAGTAGCTATCAAAGAAGAAATCGCAATGTTAAGAACCTACTTAGATATAGAGCAATGCCGATTTGCTGACAAGCTAGAGGTTAATATTAGCGTTGATGAACCATGCAACGATTTATTAATACCTTCTTTATTAATTCAACCATTGGTAGAAAACGCGTTAAAACATGGTATGCGAGCAGATCAAAAAATGGTGATCACAATTAATGTTGAAAAAACAAAATCCGCATTGCTCATTAAAGTTGCTGATACTGGTAAAGGCTTTGATGATAATAAAAAAACCAAAAGAGGCATCGGCTTGGCTAATTGTGAGCAACGCTTAAAATTAATATATGGTAATAGTCACCGAATTGAAAAAGGCAATGCGACTACCGGTGGTGCGTGGTTTTGTATCTCTCTTCCAATTAATGGTTTGCAATCATGATTCAATTAAAAACGTTACTCGTTGATGACGAATACAGTGCTATTGAAGGTTTGCGTATTCGCTTAGAAGCCTTTGCTGAAATTGAAGTGATTGGCAGTGCACAAAGTGTTGATGAAGCAATTAAAGTACTTAACGAATATGATGTAGATTTAGTGTTTCTAGATATAGAAATGCCAACAAAGTCAGGTTTTGAATTAATTAAACATTTTCAACCAGAGAGCTGCCCTGCGGTTATCTTTGTTACGGCATTTCATCAACATGCTGTTAAAGCTTTTGAGGTGAGGGCGCTGGATTATTTACTTAAGCCCGTTAAGTTAGCTCGCCTTGCAGAAGCCATTGAAAGAGTTATTAAAACCCAAAAGCTAAACAGAAAAACCGAACTTATTGAAGTGCACCAATCGCTGGTGATCAATGAATCGCAACCACTTGAAGTGGCGGGTAATTCTGACTATAAGTTTGAAGCTGAGAATTTAGTTATTCAAGATGCTAAAAACCCAATTCAAATTATTCCGTTTAAAGATATTTTATGGATTGATGCGGCGGGGGATTATATGTGTGTACACACACCTGCTGAAACACACGTAATGCGGGCGCGTTTAAAAGAGCTTGAAAAAAACACCTTGCCTGAAGATTTCCTGCGAATACATAAATCAACGATTGTAAATTTAAGCCATATAAAGCAACTTAACCCACTTAGAAACTCTGAATACACGGCTGTATTACAAAGTGGTAAAACACTTAAAGTCAGTCGTACCTATAGTAAAAATTTAAAGAGTTTGTTCAAATAATAAATATATTAATATTGAGAGTATTAAACTATAACTGCAACAGTTTGTATAATAGGCATTTGTTACGCTATCTCAGGTCATAATTTATAAGGATTTTAAATTTCTATGGCAAAACCTCAGCTTTTTTGGATTATTTTAATATTATTGATTACCTGTTTTATGCCTTGCGGTTTTTTCATCTGGTATGAAAGTGTGGATCCCGCATTTATCCCTAATGCTAATTACAATTTTATTTTACAATGGGTTTTACCCTCGCTGACAGTGCTGACGATTGGTTACCTTTTTAGTCAGTATAAGAATTTTGCTCAAGTGAAGGAAAGCTTAGATGAGCATTTTATTGCTGAGGGACGTTTAGTTAAGTATTTTACGCTGCTTTTTAGTCCAGTGTTTATTTACTTTTACTTTTGGACATTCATTAATATCCCAATACAGTTATGGGCAAATTATCAATTGGCTGAGTATTGGTCGCAAGAATATTTATTAGTTGAGGCAACAACATGTAGTAGTGACTATGAGCCGCACTGCGTAGAATTAAAGTTTTCCGATTTAGCAAGTGAAGAAATACATTCAATAAGATGGTATTTAGATAAAGCTGAATTATTAACGCTCAAGAATAAAAGAGTAAATCTGGTCGGTGAAAAAAGTTATTTTGGTTATATTATCAATACAATACAGTGGTGATCAAAGCTTTAAAAGGCATTATTGTGATTTGTGGTGGTTATAAAAAGGCCTAAACTACCCCTGCCATTTTGCAGGGGTAGTATAAATTGGTTAACCGCGATTATGCTCGCGAGCGTAATCAATATTGGGCCCTTTAGGGACGATTTGCGTTGGGTTGATCATGGTATGACTAAAATAATAATGTCGTTTGATATGATAAAAATCAACGGTTTCTTTAACGCCAGCAACTTGATAAAGCTCACGTAAGTATTCACTCAGTGCCGGGTAATTTTCGATAGTACGCAGATTACATTTAAAATGCCCAACATACACACTGTCAAAGCGTATTAGAGTGGTGAATAATCGCCAATCTGCTTCGGTTAGGGTGTTGCCCACCAAATAACGCTGCTTGAGTAAAATACTTTCGACTTTGTCTAATGCAGTGAATAAGTCATTAAATGCCTCTTCATAGGCTTTTTGAGTGGTCGCAAACCCAGTACGATACACGCCATTATTAATGTTGTTGTACACCAGCTCATTAATTGCATCGATTTCAGCGTGCAAGTTATTTGGGTAAAAGTCTAGTTTATTGCCAGTTAACTCATTGAAGGCGCTGTTAAACATGCGAATGATTTCAGCAGATTCATTACTGACTATTTTATTTTGCTGTTTATCCCAAAGCACAGGCACAGTTACTCTTCCGGAATAATCTGCTTTATTTTCGGTGTATATTTGATGCATAAATTGTTTATCAAAAAGTGCATCTCCAGTGCTGTGGTTGTTTTTATCAAACGTCCAACCGTTATTTAACATATCTGGGCTAACCACAGAGACATCAATATAGTCTTCAAGGCCTTTTAATTTTCTAAAAATCAAGGTGCGGTGCGCCCATGGGCAGGCTAATGAAACATATAAATGATAACGGCCTTTCTGTGCCTTAAAGCCCGCCTCACCAGTTGGGCCTGCGCTGCCATCTTTGGTTACCCAGTTACGTAATTGTGCAGACTCGCGTTTAAACTCACCATCGCTTTTATCGGTGTCGTACCATTTATCTTGCCATTTACCGTTGACTAGTAATCCCATAATTGACTCCTATATCGTGTTTTAAAAGCTACCAAATTTACCGCTTTGGTAATCACTAATTGCTTCTCGTAATTGATCTTGCGTATTCATCACAAACGGGCCCATGTGAGCAATAGGTTCATTAAGCGGATCACCGGCTAAAATAAGTACCCCAGCGCCGCTTTGCGAGCTAAATTTAATATCACTACCGGGCTCTAAAATAAGTAGGCTGCCAGCCATTACTGGACCACCTTGTTCGGTGTTGATAGAGCCGGTATGAATATAAATCATCACCTTGCTTTGTGTCAGTGGTGGATGAGCAAACTCAGTGCCTACAGGTAATGTTACATCTGCTAGCATGCCATTGGCTGCTAGTTCTTGTAGGCTTGAAACCTGAGTTTGCTGGTCAAATTGCCAACTGCCAGCCAGTGCTTTTAGTTCAACACCTTGACTATTTTTATGTTCAGGTGCAGGGTGCTCAGTAGTATCTTGATATTTCGGTGCTCTGAGCTTTTCAGTGCTTGGCATATTGAGCCAAATTTGAAAGCCATGCATCCCCTCAATCGCATCGGCAAGTGGCATTTCGCTATGGATAACGCCAAAGCCGGTACTCATCCATTGCACATCACCTGCGCGAATAGCTTTTTTATTGCCCATTTGATCTTGGTGTTCAAAGCCGCCTTTAATAATGTAGGTAAAGGTTTCGATACCACGATGCGGGTGGGCAGGAAACCCACCCATAAAGTCACTGTGATCGTCGGATTTTAATTCGTCGATCATTAAAAAAGGATCTAAATGCTTACCATCAAAGCCTGGTATCCGGCTAATATTTACGCCATCACCATCTTGGGTTGCATGGCTATTGAGTTGTTTTATTACTTTCATTGCTTTGCTCCGCTCCGAATCTTGTATGGTATTATTTAAACACAATAAAATTAAACAACCATGGGTAAAAATAGCACTATTCATTCGTTTTAACAGAACGTTCTGATTTTTGTTTTTTCGTTAGGTTATCCGCTACAAAAGCCCCGCGATTGCCAGACTGATGTGCAGGTCCTACGGTGCTATCAACCATGGTTTGTTGTTCGGTGCTGGCATTAATCGCAGCGCCAAAAATAATGATATAGGCGCTGATATACAACCACATCAACATGATCACCACACCACCAAGTGAGCCATACGTTTCATTGTACGAGGCAAATTGTGATACATAATATGAAAACCCTAATGATGCGATGATCCAAAGTCCTGTCGCCATTACTGAACCAGTTGTAACCCAACGCCACTTTGCCGCTTTTCTATGGGGTGCATAACGATATACAAAAGCTAAAGCAAAATGAAAAGTCGCTGCTAGTAATAGCCAAGTGAGTAATTTGATCACCGTATCGATACTGTTTTCTAGACCAACAATATTGAGTGCGATAGGCAATATACCAATGATTAATAATGCGATTACTGCGACCAATATAGCGCCAATAGAGAATAGAAAGCGCACTAAAAGCGCTTTGAAAAACTGCCTTTTGGTTTGCTCATGGTAGGTAATATTGCAGGCTGTGATCAGTGCTTGGCAGCCCTTACTGCTACTCCATGTGGTTAATAACAACGTGCTTATTGCACTAACACTTAACACTTTTTGTGATTGTTGGGTAACTTCAGATACCTGTTGTAGAACGATTTCTCGGCTGCTTGGTGGCAATAAAGTAATAAACTTACTAATCTGTTCACTAACATCCGCCGTAGAGGCGAAATAAGCATACAGCGAAACACAGGCTGCCAGTGCTGGAAAAATAGCGAGTAATGCGTAAAAGGCGACACCAGCGGCAACAAAGGATAAGTTATCTTGCGACATACTTTGATATACCCGCTTGCTGATATCCCACCAGCCCAGCAAGGGGATCTCGGTTGGTTTATCTGCTGTGTAGCCACGTGGTTTATGTGCCATATTTTATTCCTTGCTGATGGTTATTAGTCACTATTTATTAGAAGTTAGGGTGCAAGGTGCTTGCCAGCTTAAGTTGGCGTTTAATTTGCTTCTACAGAATTAATGGTTTCATCAATAAAGAGCGCATGAGTTACATATGGAAATAATGAATAGTATTAATAATCAAATTATTAGCGCATTAAAAATACAAACAACGAGTACCAACGCGGATCCTTTAGCGCCAGTATCTTGGCAAGGTATAAACTCACAAATTGCGCATTTTTTACAAAGTGCTTGGCAAATGTTACCCGCTCTCACTTTAGGTATAGCAGCAATAATCGTGTGCTATTTTTTAGCAAAGCCTGTGTCTTATTTATTAGTGAAACCTATTGGCTATGTAAGTGAAAGGCGGTTATTGCATGTTGTTGCTCGTCGCTTTATTAGTACTGTGATCATTTTGTTTGGAGTTTATTTATTTTTACGCTTAGCAGGCTTAAGTGAATTTGCCGTGGCGATAATGAGCGGTACTGGATTAGTCGGGCTAATCTTAGGCTTTGCATTTCGTGATATTGCAGAGAACTTTATATCGAGCATGCTATTAAGTGTGCAACGTCCTTTTCGTATTGATGATGTTATTGAAGTCGATAGCTGCTTAGGGGTAGTAAAAAAGGTCACTGCGCGGGCGACCACATTAGTTGATTTTGATGGTAATCATATTCAAATACCTAATGCGACTGTTTATAAAAATGTGATTAAAAACCTTACTGCTAATCCGAAAATGCGCGGTCACTATAAAATAGGCATAGGTTACGATAACGATATACGTAACACTCAGCAGTTAGCGCTGAGTTTAATGGATAAACAAGCTGCTGTGCTAAAAGATCCGGCCCCACAGGTGTTACTTGATGAATTAGGCTCAGCCACTATCAATCTCAGTATTTACTTTTGGGTTAATAGTGAGCAAAACAGCCCGGTTAAGGTAGCGTCGCAATTGATGCGTGAAATGGTTAATAGCTTTAACGCGCATGGTATTAGTATGCCTGATGATGCTCGTGAACGGATTATTTTAAATGCACCAAGTGAGCAAGCACAAAAGACTCCGGAACAACCCACTACGCAAGATCAAAAAGTCAAACCGATTGCGCATCTGGATGCTGGTATTGATGATGTGAGCAGTGATGCTGATGAAATTCGTGAACAAGCTGAGCGCTCTCGCGATCCTGAGCAAGGCAACAATATTATTTAACTTGCTCTTTAAATAATATACTTAGTTTAATGGCCGTGGGTTCGGCAATTTTATTTAGCAAAGACTGAGGTATCGCTCGAGGAGAAAGTTTTACTGAAGACAGTTCATGTATGGATTGGTTATGTTTTTACCATCAATCTACTGTTGTTTTGTTATTACTGTAGCTTATCTTCCTCTAGACGATTAATTACCACAAAGTGGTTCACTGTTTTTGTGGGCTGCTCGCCGATAGCGTATACTGTTGTGCTTGTAATTTTGACTTATCTATTTTGTGCTAACGGATCAGTTTAAATTTCGCCGTCTTCTTACTCCTTTCTAAAATGATATTAAATAAATGAATGATATAACAGTAGCAACTCATAACGGTAATTTTCATGCGGATGATGTGTTTAGTATCGCCGCACTTAGGCATATTCTTCCTACTTTTAAACTTATACGTACCCGTGATTTAGAATTAATCGCGCAAGCTGACATAGTGATTGATGTTGGCGGCGAATATGACCCAGCTGCTGGACGTTTTGATCATCACCAACGTGGCGGTGCCGGTGAGCGTGAAAATGGCATCCCATACTCATCATTTGGTTTAATTTGGCAAAAATATGGTTTAGAGCTGTGTCAGGGTGACCCAGATGTTGCGCATGCAGTTGATGCCGGTTTGGTATCGACCATTGATGCGATTGATTGCGGTCATGTTGAAGGTGTATCGAAAGGGATCAGTCTTAGCCAAACAATTTCAATGTTTAACCCAACATGGCAAGAGGAAAGTGACTTTGATCGTTGTTTTGATGAGGCGGTTGAATTTGCATCGCGTGTTTTAACACGTTTTATTGCAGCAGCCAGTGGCGGCATTAATGCTAAAGCAATCGTCGCTAAAGCGATTGATAACGCAGATGATGCAAGAGTGATTGTATTAGAGCAATACACGCCGTGGAAAAAAACCGTGCATGCTTTATCGCAAGAAGCGTTATACATGGTTTATCCATCGCATTCAGGCAAATGGATTTTGCAAACGGTGCCTGTTGAACCGGGTTCATTTGAAGACAGAAAGTCACTGCCAAAAGCATGGGCTGGTTTATCAGATGCTGCATTTCAAGCGCAAACGGGCATTGATGACGCAATGTTTTGCCACAATGGCTTGTTTATCGCAGGCGCAGAATCATTTGTAAGTACCATGAAACTTGCTGCTATGGCGTTGCAAGACGAATAAAACTAAGTCACGGTTATTAAAAAGGGGGGAAGCGCTGTACTGGCTTCCCCCCTTTTTGTATTAGTGCCTAAAGTTTTCTAGCAACGCTGGAATACCTGGCAGCATGCCCACCATGGCCATAACACTGGTCAATAATACAAACATAAACAGCGGAATGATCCAGCGACTCATATGGGTAAGCTCAGAGCTGCGCTCTTTACAGCCAATTAAGCCTAAGTTATCGAGCAGCATGGTCAGTGACCAGCCAAACGCTGGGTTTACTAACGTTGAAGCAAATACCACAATAGCTGCTGATTGCGTGGTTTTACCTTCGCGAGTCATTTCCATACCCGCCTCAAGCAGAGGGATAAATACACCCACTATTAACGCCACACACAGTACCGGTTGCCAAATGGCGAGATCCATTGGATAACCCCATATACCTGCAATTACACAAAAAAGTGCGGTTAAAATTGCACCCGCTGGAATAGGGCGCTTAGCAATCGCGGCAGGCACAATATACGTGCCCCATGATGAGGTGAAGTTAGACCCACCTAAAATAGAGCCAAAGGTTTGTCTAACTGATGCACTGAGCATAGTATCGTCAATGTTCATTTGCACTTTTTCAGTACGTTTTGGGTAGCTGATCTTTTGGAATACTTGATGGCCTAAAAAGTCTGGCGACCACATGGCCACTGCCAGTATGGCAAAGGGCAATACGACTACAAAGCTTTCAAGAGTAGGCAAACCTAACATCCAACCGGTGTTTTCACCCCACCAATACATAGGGTTCATATTTGGTAACCCGGGGGCGGTTTTAAATTCAAACGGCGCGCCTAAGGTAAAGGCCGTTAAACCACCAATAAGGCAGCTGAGCGGCACAGCTAACCAACGTTTTTTAAAATGTTCGAGTAGCGCGTACAGTAAAATAGTGGCCAAAATAACGATGAAGGCAATGTGGGTCATTTGAATTTGTTCAGCCCATGCAAACAGTTTCTTTACTTGCGATATAGTGCCTATGAATCCTAAGTAAAGTAATAATCCGCCGCACACCCCTTTACTGGTTAGTCGTGCCAACAAGCTGCCGCCTTTACTGATGGCAAGCAGTAACCCTAAGGCGCCAATGAGTAGCCCGAATGCCATTGGGTGTCCGCCTGCTGCAACAACAATGGGAATTAATGGAATGAGTGGTCCGTGGGTTCCCGCTAAGTTAGCAGTGGGTAAAATAAAACCTGAAAACAAGATGATAAAAATAGCCACTATGAGTAACTCATAGCGTACGTTTTCTAACACAAAGGCGTCACTTAAACCAAGCGGTGCGGCAAAGGTGGCGGCAATAGCGCCTACCATAACAACTTTACCAATTGTCCCTGCCATAGCGGGAATCGTGTCTTCAAATTCGAAGCGGTAATCCCGAAAAGGCAAGTTAGGACGCCAGCGCTTTGGTTGCATAATTTGCAGTTCATGCTCGAGATAATCGTCTCGACTGGCAAACTCAGAGCTTGGTTTATGAAGATTTTTATAGCTATCGGAAACGGTTTGAGTATCGCTTACCTGCTCAGCTTGGGATGACGTGTCATCTTTTGGCGTGGTTGTCATGAATTCTCCTGCAACATTGTTGCTAACTCAAAATAAAAAAACAGCTTGTATAAAGCAATGAATATTGAATCGATAGAATAAAGTAGAGGTTTATCAATTACGATTAGGCAAAGGTCGAGCATGACGGATTAAAGTAGCTTGGCGCAGGTATAGCCAGCAGAGAAGAAAATATTCAAAAGTTAATTTCTATTGTTAATAATCAATACCTTATTTTCATATTTGTTGTTTATTGCTTTGAAAAAGCCAGTTATACGGCATGCATTAATGAATTACTGGGTGCTAAGTCTTTAGTCTAATGGCTAGGAGCTCACTCAAAGCTAAGCTCTGTTTTATTCTGTATAGCCGCCAGGGCGACTGTCTTGCATTAATAGATCTAGTTTTCTTTGTGCTTTTTTATAGTTATCTAAATCGATTACTTCAATCATTTCGCATTCGTCTCTTACCATTTCGGTGATAAGGCTAGGATAGTGGCGGCAATCTTCAGGGCGGTCTAAATAAATACTGCAGGTATATTTATTTGCGGCGAGGGGATTTATTTTTGGGGCTATTTCAAGAAAAGGGCATTGGCTTAGTTTTACTCCCGATTGTGGGTCGTGCCATATTTGGTTATTTTTAACGAACTCAAAGATTTCGGGGTTAAATATCTCCCATAGATCAATCTCTTCTTGCGTGGCGCTCAGATCGCCACCACCGTATTTAATACAGCATTTACCACATTGATTACATTCTTTCATGGTTCGCTAATTTGTAAGATGGACTAATTCTAGTGTATCACCGATTGTTTTTAGTGCAGCTGTGTTTTTGCAGGGGTAATTTGTCAGATGCTATTTTATTTACAACAAGGTCAATTTTGTTCAATACATGGCTTATTGCAACAACAGATAATAAACGCCACTTTAAATAACCTAAGTATACGTTATGACTTTATCAGTGAGCATCTCAATGGCACTATTTGCCTTGGCGGCGTCTATATCACCCGGGCCAGTTAACCTTGTTTCGTTAAGTAGTAGTGCGCGATATGGGGCAAAAAGAGGCTTAATATTTGTGACTGGTGCTACCTTTGGTTTCATTGCATTATTTTTGTTTATTGGTTTTAGTTTGCATTATCTCATTGCGCAATTAGTCTGGATCACTGGTGTATTACAGTGGCTCGGTATCGCTTTTTTACTTTATCTCAGTTATCAATTATTTATCGATGATGGCGGCCTCACAGCTGACGCTAAGCAAAATGCCCCTACCTTTATGACAGGTGTGATCATGCAATGGCTTAACCCTAAAGCGTGGTTGGCTTCTTTATCAGGCATTGCAGCATATAGTCCAGGGGCGCAAGGATTTGAACTGGTTACTTTTGCAAGTTTATATTTACCTATTTGTTGGTTATCACTTGGCTGTTGGGTTTGGCTAGGTATACGGCTCGGGCAGCATTTTCAAAGCCCAGCTAAAATGCGAGTGATGAATAAAATTCTTGCACTATTACTGGCTGGCAGCTGCTTTTTATTATTGATTTAGTGGTTTTAATTTACAGTGATAAAGTACGGCGATATTGCTCGGGAGTTGCCGCTACGCGTTGTTTAAAGACCCGCTGAAAATGCGCTTGATCACTAAAGCCTGCACTGTGAGCGATACTTGCTATTGGCTGGCCTTGTTTTAGTGCTTGCTGACCTAATTGAATACGACGATTTAACCGATAAGCGTGCGGAGTCATATTAAAATGACGTTTAAAAGCGCGCACTAAATAACTGCTGCTAAAGCCAAAAAGTTTACTGATTGCGTTAATTGATTGGTCTTCAAAACAGTGCTCATTCAGGTAGTTCGCTACTTGATATAGCTTATTTGCAGGTAATAACGTTTGCTCGTGTAATGGCTCAACGCAATCAAGGTACGTAAATAATTGCACGAAGTAACTACTTAGCAACGTGCGCTTTTGTGCTGCGGTAAACGTATTTGTCATTAGGTTTTGGCACAAGATAACAAAGTCCTGATAAAGCTGTGGTAGTAGCACTGTATCCAAGCGACTTCCTTGCCAGTTTTGTTGCTTTGTGACGCCAGACTCGAACAATAACGCTGCTAACCAATTTTTATCTATATGCATCATGTAATAAGCCCACACTGAGTTTTGCTTTGGATTACAGGCGTGGACTTCATCAGGGTTCATTAATACTAAATTACCATGTGTTACTTGATGTAGACGATCTTCACAAATGAATTCACTTTGCCCCGCTAAAATTGCGCCAATTGACCATTGCTGGTGGGAGTGGGGAGCATAAGTGACTTTGCGGCCATCTAATACTTGGCGCAGCTCTACAAATGGTAACTCGGGGTCGCGCCAAAAAATAGGGTGTGTTGTTGGGAGCATACTATTTTCCACAATTGAAAACCTATTTCCAGTATACCCCTAGTTGTAGTGTATAAATCTACCCTCAGACTAAATTATTCACCAAAAAATCAGTGAGTAACTGCGTCACTTAGCTACATGCAATTGTGTGCTGAGCGGGTGTGTTTTTTTTAGGTATCACTATTGGTCTGTTTGCACCCGTTAGAGCATAACGCAGATACTTAATTTTGGTATTTCCAGTACGGTGGGTTGCCATAAACTTCACTAAAGTAATCAATACATACTCGAACATTTAACGGTAGTTGTCGTGTATTAGGGTAAATTGCAGTAATGTTTTGTGGTCCTGTTTTTATTGTTGGCGCAAATTCACTTAAGAGTGAAACAAGAGCGCCTGTTTTTAAGCTTTCACCAATTAACCAATCAGGGAATAATACAATTCCCATGTCGTTCAAAGCCCCGATGAACCGCGATAAATTAAGCCCTGATGCTGACTAAGATCAGCCGGCACTTTTGGTGTGCCATATTTTTTCAGATAAGCAGGGGATGCGGCTAAATGATAAGTTTGCAGTCCTAATATTTTAGCATGTAACGATGAATCTGCAAGAGATCCGATACGAAAAATCACGTCAGCGGCATCAATATGCGGATCGATAAAATCATCGGTTTGAGTCAACTCTACTTGAATTTTCGGATAGCGATTTAAAAACTCACCAAGCCAAGGCGCTATGTGTTTTTGTCCGAAAAAAACCGGCGCATTAATTCTTATTAACCCTTTGGGTTGAGTTGCTCTATCTTGCAGCTCGTTACGTACTTCGTTGAGTTGCTCGGTCATTGAGCGCGCATAATCATGAAAAATTCGGCCCGCTTCGGTTGGCATTATTGCTCTTGTGTTACGGTAAAAAAGTTGCTGACCAAGGGCATCTTCAAGTTGCAAAATTACTCTAGAGACCATAGAAGGCGATACATTTTCATGTCGAGCAACAACAGAAAAGCTTTTACATTTATACACGGCGATAAAAAATTTTAACGCTCTGATATTGATCGAACTGAAATCATTCATTTGTGCAAATCCTGCAAAAGTATTTCTTATATAATCCCATTTTTCGCGTTAAAGCTCTAGGTTATTATTTATTCCTTATTAATAGGAGATTTGCATGCAGTTTATTTTGATTTTAATTGTCGTTATGGGAGGAATGGGGCTGTCTGTAGAAGCAGGCTTATTGGGCCCTTTAGGTGGTGAGGTTGGAGAATTATGGGCCACATTTAGTGTGTTTGGTGTTGGTGCTGCTCTTACCTTTATGTTGATGCTATTTTTTAGTCCTCGGAATAGCCCATCTTTTTTCAAACAACCATCATGGACATTGTTAGGTGGCGTGTTGGGGCCTGTTTATGTCGTTATATTGACGTTCACAGCACCTGTGATAGGTATTGCTATAACGATGATCAGTATCTTGATGGGACAAATAGCGAAAAGTTTGCTGATAGATCATTATGGTTTATTTGGTAGTCAACATCGCCAGATTGACCGTAAACGGCTTATGGCACTATTTTTTATTGTCATTGCATTAATTCTGATGGCACAAGGTTAGGGGACGCTAATGACTATAATTATGATAATTCTGGCGGTGATTGGTGGTGCAACCTTGAGTATTCAGGCTGCCATTAATGGCCAATTAGGAAGTAAAGTAGGTGTTTTTCGCTGCGCATTTTTAACCTTTTCGGTGGGTGCGTTGATCACCGGGTTACTTATCTTTTATTTTGAACCTAGGCATGCGCTAACCCTGTTGGATGTGCCAAAGTGGCAATTATTAGGGGCAATGTGTGGAGTACCCTATATCGTGATAATGATGTTTGCTGTGCAGCGAATTGGCACCGCAGTCGCAACGGTTGCGGTAATATTCGGTCAATTATTTATGAGTATGTTAATTGATAATTTTGGTTGGCTTGGTAACGATGTGATTGCTTTTTCGCCAAGTCGTATTGGCGCTGTAATATGTTTGGGTATTGCGCTGTATTTTATTCATGCAAGTGGTAAAGATACAGCAAAAACTGAGAGTTAGCCTTGAAACAATAAAAATTTGGCTGAGGTGATAACTTGTAACAGGGGGGTTATCACCTGATTTGAGCTGAGATTTTTTCCCTGCCTTAGGCTTGATACGCTTTAGAATGAATCATTTTAGTCTCGAGTGTATTAGAATAGTACGCTCTCGGCCTTGTATTTTCTTTCGTTTCGCTTTGAGTTGTTGTTCTTAGCCATGCAAGATAGTTAATTTGGCTGTAATTTCTAACAAAAGGTAATGAAAGAATAATGAATACAAAACTGTATAAATCAGTATTGAACTTAGCCGGTGAGCTAATGAATGCTGCACAGCAGCAAGATCAAGTTACGTTCGATTCACTCTATGGGCAGCTAAAAGCACTGTGTATTGAGCATGAAAATACTGAGAAAGATCATCCTGTACAGTGGGAAACGCTCGCTGATTTTACCGATGAGTTTGCCGATGCGTTGTTGATCTATGAAAAAGCATTAGCTAAAGCTAACGCCATCAATGCGAAAGATTATATGTCGTCAATTGGTTATGCGATGGCAACTATGCATGTTGAACTAGGGCAAACCGAAGCTGCTATCGTAAGTTTACAAGCTGCGCAGGTTAGCGCAAATAAAATTCCTGATAAAGCGCTGAAGGCTGAAATAGCTCAGCTACTACAACAATTACAGTAAAATTAGCTCGTTGATTATGTTTAAGAGGTCACAATAAATGGATGTTACGCTAGGCACTAGCCCTGAACTGATTGCGCAAGCGCATGCTATTCGCCAGCAGGTATTTGTGATCGAACAAAGTATTCCTAAGCAGTTAGATTTAGACGGTTTCGACGAACGAGCTGTGCATGTGGTGGTAACAGATGGCGGTGCTTTAGTCGCTACTGCGCGGTTAGTGAAACGTAATCGACGGTGTGGCGTTATGGCAAGGATTGCAGTGTTAAAGCAATACCGAGGATCCGGCATTGCTAAATTGGTTATTAATGCCTTGTTATCACATGCTGGTAAAATTGGCCTTGAGATCATTGAAATTCATGCACATGCCTATTTGCAAGGCTATTACGAAAGTTATGGTTTTAAATATATTAAAGATGTTGAAATAGTTGGCGAACACCAACTTATTGAAATGCAATGCAGTTTAAAAAGTGAAGTGAGTTAACGCCGTAATGCGCGACGAATTAAGGACTAAGATCATTCAAGTTTGCGACAAAAAAATAGCGGCGAAGGGAGATAATGTTGGGCTGTCGTTTTATGCTTTTTTTGCCAACAAAAATGATGATCCAGAATTACTTATGGAAGCTGCGACATGGTGGATACAAACCCACCAATTAGATCACTTTGTTAAAGCGCGGATCATTAAAACCATGATTGAAAATAATCTGTAATAGCGTGTAGATGTTTGATTGTATATTAACCACAATAGCGGTTGAGATATTTATTTTAGTGAGGTGTAGTGCTGGTGGTTGATAGTTGGATTGCCCAAGGGTTTGGTTTACTCAGCTTTGTTTTAGCATTGGTGTGCTTTTATCAAAAGGATGATCGTCGTTTAAAAATAATGATGGTGGTGATGAATCTAAATCATGCACTGCACTTTTATTTACTCAATGCTATCACTTCATCATTGTGCTGTTTATTTTCAGCGGGGCGTACAGCCGTATCAATGCGGGTAAAATCGGTGTGGATAGCAGCCATTTTTATTATTTTAACCGTGGTTATCGGTTATCTAACAGCCCAGCAATGGACGGATTACCTTGCGATTGTTGCCGCTTGTTTGGGTTGTTTTGCACTATTTTGCTTAACGGGCATCAAAATGCGTGTTTTGCTGTTTGCAGGATCGTGCCTATGGTTGGCAAATAATATAATTGTTGGATCTATTGGCGGCGTGTTATTGGAAGCGACTGTAATTGTTATTAATATATCGACTATCTATAGACTACATAAACAACGCTTTACCCGTGAGGCGCTGACTGAACACGGTTAATAATGAAGAGCTTAACAAAGCCCTTCACAGTAAATGTTAGTTATTGTCTGGTTAACTCAAACATTTGATTTTCTGCTCCTGAGGTACATGTCCATTGCAGAATATTAGCATCATCGGCGGTTTTGCTGCCTGCGACGTCTAAGCACAACTCACTATTTCGGTTGATGATACGCCACTTACCAGAGCCGGCACTTTGCAAACGAAACTGCTGGTTATAGCTCCCTGTGTATGTCCAGATATTGATATTTTCACCCGCTTTAGTTGAATGCGTATAGACCTCTAACCCTTTAGAAGGAGCATTGACTGGTGAAATACGATGCCACACCCCATCGACTGTTGAAATATTAAATTTTTGGCAATCATTATTAAGCCAAGACCACTGCCTAACATTTGCCCCATCTTCACTTTGACAGTTAGCAATATCTAATGATGCACCACTGTGTTTTGGGGTAATGCGGTAAGTACCATTGACTTGTGTATTGGTTGGGTTGCCATTATTGCCGTCGGTATAACCATTGTAGACTTCAAACTCTGCAATTTGCGGTACGCCATTGGCGGAATGAATCACAAAACTTACTTTGGATAAGTTAGTGTTAGAAAAAGTGATTACATTTGGCACAGCACCACCGTTAGTAAGTGTTACACCTGTATCGTAGTTCACTAAAGACCAAGCTGTAATGCTTCCTTTACTGGCTGGGGTTTCAATTATTTTAATCGCATTTATGGTGGTGTTAAGGTTTTTAATATTGATCGTGCCCGTGGTAGCTGACGGTGACCAGTAAGTTGACATATCGCCGTCGTTCACATTGCCATAACTCGAGCCACTGGCTTTAGAACTGCCATCAACACCGGCACTGATAGCAAGATTTTCCCCTGATGGCGTTGGCTCAGGTATTGGATCTGGATCCGGTGTTGGATCAGTTGGGGTAGTCGAGCCACATTGGCCATTCGATGTTTGCAAGCCTTTGTTCGCGCCAGCCGTTGCTGCAATGATGTTGGGTATACACTGTGCATTATCAAGTTGATAGTTATAAGGAATGTTGATTGTTGTGGTTGAGGTCGGATTAGGGCCTGCTGGGTGAAGCTTGTTTTCTTGTTCAGACCAATCGATATTATCCCAAACATTGCCACTGACTTGCCAGTAACCCATATCATTTGTATAAAAAGTACCGAGTGGATCTTTGGAATTTTTAAAGTAGTTGTTTTCGGCGCGCATTTTACCGCCAATTCGTGGATTCATGCCCGATGACACGAGTCCATAGTAGTAGTTGTTGTAAGCATGCGCTGTCGCGTGTCTTAGTAAAGGCGTGCGAGAATTAATATTTTCATAGTAATTGTGATGAAAAGTAACAGGGCCGTTAGTATTGTCACTATCACTTGAGCCAACGAGACCACCGCGTCCAGAGTTGCGCAAAATACTGTAAGATAATGTCACGTATTTGGTATTACTCTTCATATCGAACAAAGCATCATATCCTGAACTTTCGCCACCACTGGCCTCAAGTGTAACGTGATCGACCCAAATATTTCTGACGTTTGACTCCATGCCAATCGCATCACCGCCGTTGGAGGTGGGGGAGCCTGATTTTTTGACGTTTCTAACGTGAACATTTTGAATAATGATATTTGAAGATGAACGAATATGGATGCCTAATTGGTCAAAAAGAGCACCGCTACCAACACCGATAATAGAAACATTACTAATTTCTTTTAGTTCAATTAGATCTGGCCCAGTATTGCAACTATCTCCAGATACTTTACTGGTGTTGTCATGATTTATGGTGCCTTCAACGTGGATGATAATTGGTGTGTCACTTGATGCTCGGTTACATAAAGCCTGGTGAATTTGGGTTCCAGTTGTTGCATAAACAACATCGCCACCAGCACCACCGGTTGTACCACCATTCGTTGCGGCAAAGCCTGACGCATTAGCAAGTGCACTGTTTCCATATATAGCAGTTGTTATGGCCAAAGCATGCAAAGAATATTTAAATAACGTACGTTTATTCATTGGTTGTTCCTAATTATTGTATGTTCAGATCAAAACAATCAAATAAATTAATTGTTAAAAATGTTAACACAATCAAGTCCTGTCTATGCTTGCACTGCAGTGCTACCGGTGGCATTATTGCGCTAAATATGACTTTTTGCAATACTAATTACTGATTGATTAGTTTTAATTTCATTATTTAGTTTTGTTTTTATGCGTTTTAAATAAATATATTTAATTAAAATTAATAGGTTAGGCTTTGTTTTAATTATTTTAAAAAAATATAAAAATAATAACGATTTATTTTCTAGTTTTTATTATAGTGTTTTTTTGATACTTGAAATTTATTTAACATTTGTTCCTTTATTGTTTTTTGATATGACTAGATCTTAGCATGCTACGGGGCTGGTTCTAACGCAGTATATATATGTTTTATGGATGAGTTAGTTGTTTATAGGTGTTGTTGTGAAGTACTAGAGCATGTTGACCTTTCAGAATTAAAATTTGTTTAATCTAGGAGTGATTTAATCATGACAAGAGGTTTTTAACCTAGTGGGCTCGCTACTGCTACCGCGTTATTCTACTGGCGGAAGTAATCTGAGCTTCGGATAATAAATCTATCTCCAGCGGCTATTTTTCAATGTTAACTGCGTTGAATTTATTTGTAATAGGCATGCTATTGACGCGTAAATTCGCCTTATTTTCCCTGAAAATTTTGGCTGGAGAGTAAAAGTAATATTAGTGCTTTAAATCAATGCGTTAGAAAACACATGAACCAAAATTTAGGTTAAGCAACAAAGAGTTAATCGCACTTAGACAGACCACGTTGGCTTGCGAGTTTTTTGAATTTATGATTATTTATAAATACTTACGGTAAAAACTATACTCTAAGAAAGTGTTACACGCTGTGGCATTTTTTATATTTTTTACCACTACCACACGGGCATTCATCATTGCGGCTAATTTTTATATCTGCAACAGGGAAGATCTCACCATCGAGATAACGCCACTGGCCATCTTCTTTTATGAAGCTTGATTTTTCATGCAGCTGGCAAAACAAGTTTTGATAAAAATAGCTAACACAAAATTCAACACAACCAGTGTATTCTTGCTGGTCTGCACTGATCACAGCTAATTTTATAAAGCGGCAACTATTAGCAAAATCAGCAATTTCTTTGATTGGGTTTGCTGCTTGTTTTTTTTGTGCATAAGTTTGGTAAATATACTTAGCATTTTTTAAGGCATAAGCAACAAAGCGAGAGCGCATTAGTTGCTCTGGGCTTGTTGCTTGTATATTGCCTAAGTGCAATTTTTCACAGCAATCGCTATAGCTTTGTTCGCTGCCACATAAGCAAAGACTGTCAGTGAGTGAGGTCATAAATAAAATACGCTTTATTAAAAAACGGCATTTTAACAGCTTATTGTGCTAATGCTATCTCTGTAGCTTGTTGGGTTTTAGTAAAACAGTATAGTTTTGCACTCGCTTGGTCTAACTTTAATGACAGGTTAGCTATTTGATTGTCTTTCACAATGTCTGTCCAGGTGATCACCGCTGCAAAGTTACCGTTATGTAGTGCTGAATTTAGTACATACTCTAAATTAACCAGATGCTTTTGCCTAATCACTAATAGTTTACTGGTATCAATAGAACATGAATCAAGTAAAGCTTTACTTGGTACGTGATCCGGTGCAATCAGTAACGTCCATGCGTTTTTATTATTGTAATGGTGTAACACCTTTAGAAGTTCAAAAGTTGCAGAGATCTCATCTTCTATCTGAATCAAATTTACTGATGCGCTTAAATTATCTTGTTGATAGCTTTTAACTGTTCTGATGGTAATTGGCTGTAACATAAGTTTCACTCACTGGTTGTTTATACAGTACTCATATACAGTAGTTTATACAGTGTTTGTGTGCAAGTGTTTTTTGCTATCTTTTTGAACGATTTTTAAATTTATTTGTTCTTTCTCATTCGGTTTTGGAATGGTTTGTCACACATCTGGAATAAAGAGCCTTACGTGGCAAGGCTTGTAGGGATGGTGCTGTCGTTCCTTATTTGGGTTTTTCTCATAAGGTTTGGAATTTGGTCTTTAGGCTTAAACTAATTAAAACACCAAACAGAAATTCCAATTGAAAATTTTATACTTTATCTTTTTTGATTTAATACGGTATGCATTGCGGTTGAATGTTGTAGCTTATATTAAAAGAGAGGCCTGAAAGCAAAGCTATCTTACAATAAAAATGTATTAAGGCGGTTATGAGCGAGGAGCGCACGGTTAGACAAACTCGTTATTGGACATTTCCGAGTTAGGACTTTAACTCTACTAAGTGAGCTTAAGATTAATATTTCTATGTTCAAGCTCCTCGTTGAGTTAAAGTTACTCCACTTGAATTAAAGTCGTGAGAGCAATTAGAGGCGTTCATGAGTCAATAATGAGCAATGTCATAGTGATTACGTAGCTCATCGTAAGCGACTTTTGCAGAGTAATGTTTTGTTCCTCGCCTTTGTGCATCAAGGTTTAGCTCTTCAGAATTGAATTGATCGTAATATTTCTTAAACCATTTTCTATCGATATTGTAATTCCACGCGATATTGCTTTTATTGGAATCAACGTATCTAGCTAAAACGGAGTTAAAAATAAAGTTGTTATAGTTGCGTACACAGTTAAGGCATATGGCGTTTGATTCTTGTAAAAAACTTAGGTCTAAATAGATAGGATTTTCAAAGAAGCTTTTGTGCTGTTCTATACCTAATTTTATAGCGTTTTTCGATCCCAATAGGCCTGCCCTGTGAACAATACAGTGTCGTATTTGACATAGTTGCTCAAAACTTTTTATGCATTCAACAAGCTCTTTATGTAGTGGAGAGTCGGTTATAGCAATATTTAGGTAACTCTTAGTTGTATCTCGTATGTTTTTTAAAGAAATGAATGTACATTGCTCAAGTAGAGCTTCTGGTAATAGCTTGGCATTGTGATGCATTGCTGCTGCGTATGTAAGCTGCTGCTCTAAGCACTGCTCATATGAAATCTTGTCAATGAGAATTAACTCTCTTAATAAGCACCTAAAGAATGACTCTACATTTGAAACCATACCTAATAAAAAAAGATTATATAAATGGCTGTCCCTTGTTGCATCAATGTGACCATCTCTATCCAAAGAACCCAATTTGACTAAAAGAGCCTTATTTCTTTTTATGTATATATCAATAGGGGATTCATTTTGAATTGAGTGAGACCTGAATAAGCCAGAAGTATTTAACTGCACCGTTGGTGATTCACCCGATACTTTTATATTTAAGTTTTTTTTGTTTTTAGACATTAGGAAAGAAACTCCTCCATAATTCTAGTTGCTTCTTGAATCACACGAGTAGCTTTTTTTTCCCCCACCCCTTTAGCTTTCCTCAATTCTTGAGCAGGATTTACCTCGAATAAAATATCAGCAATAGTCTCTATTCTTGTTTCCTCTGCTATCTTGTTTTTTAACCAACTAGTTAAAGGTAGCTCATCAATTTTTTTACTAGTGAGCTCTTCAAATGTCGATTTATTTAACAGCTCAGTACCACAGAACATACAAAACCTTTGTTCTTCGCTACTTCTAAGGTTTCCGCAATTAGAACAACTAGGGAGGTTTAGTGATAGGCTATCAATATCTTCTTCAGTAAGAAATTCTGTAAAGCTATTCTTTCTTAAAGGGTGTTTCTCTTTTGGAAGTTGTATTAGTTCAGCAAAGTGAGATGCATAGCCTGCTTTACTTACTTGATAAGCCCCCTCATTGAGAAGTAATGTGAAGTGAGGGATGAATCTTTCGTATGTTCTTAAACCATAACTATTTTTGCCATGCTTCACCGGATTTACCCTGACCAGCAAACCTGTTTCTTCTAACAACCTAATCACCAACTGAATATCTTTAGCTTTTTTCCCATACTCATCTTGTTGTAAAACACCAAGGAAGAATTGCTGTTTTTTGTCTGCAATCGAAATTTTGTTTGCTACGGATATATCAGAAACAATTTTATTTATGAGTTTTTGACCAACAGCTACGTAGTTTTTATATTGTGGCTGTTTGGTTGATAAAGTTTTGAACTCTTTTAGTATTATTTCTGCTTGCTCAGTAATAACAGAGTTCAGTTTACTCTGCATAGTCGTCTTAGTAGATGCATGGAATTGGTTGATAAGATTAATAAATGCTCTTGGTACTCCAAATGAGGCATACATGAAGCATTTCTTTATATCGTCCTTTATATCGGTGCTGTAGCGTTTTGAGTATATCTCCTCGAAAAGCTTTACATATTCATCGTCGGCAATACTTGGCCAACAAGGAACACTTTCCGCATCCTGTCCAATATGAAAGCGAGGGCCAAATTCAGTATTTGGATATACTGAAGCTTTGGGTGAAATTTTCGCTGATTTCAGAGCACGGAATACGTCAAAAAATTCAATCATGTAATCTTTCGTAAGTACCAAAGCTGCATCATCGCAAAGTAAGATCGCATGCTTTCGGTTACACAGAAGAATCGCCTCATCAACGATATTACTAACCATGTTCACTGATATCTTGTCCAGTAAAGAGTTGTGCCAATCCCTAACTTGTTGCTTCTCTATTTGATCACAGAAGAGATTTAGGTCATCCCATTGGATTGCGTAAGGGGCTATAATTTCATTGGAATCTTTTTTAAGGTGTCCGAATGTCTCTTTAAGGCCTAACAATATCTTAGATAGAGCCCAGCAATGGAAGTACTGAATTGCTATAGATGAGCTATTTTTGAGGGGTTCCAGTCGTAGATACTTAGATAAAGTCATGTATATAGGTAACGGTTTAGATCGTTGACACAAAGCTTGCTTGTAAGCAATCCTCATATGGTGAGTTTTACCCACTCCTCTCGGACCAACGATTAGCTTCGAACCACGAGATAAAAGCTTCTTGATTACCCCGCTATAAAACTGGCTCTCTGCGGTGATCTCTTCGAGCTCATCAAGAGTCATGTGATCCGCTCTATATTCAAATTCATCCATTAATTTATCCAATTTAAACCCTAACCTCTCTAAATTGCTGGTACCGTTGACGTCAATTCGATATCATTTGTTTTGAATGATTATACATAAATAACAGCTGTGAATAACAACTATGAATAAAAAGAATATCTTAGGTCAATTTTACACACCAGATTGTATATCTAAAAACATGATTTCTAAGGTGATAAAATCATTCCCTCTACCTCAAAAAGTAGTTGAACTGGCTGCTGGAGAAGGTAATTTGCTAAATGCTTTATGCCAGCAAGTAAAGGTTTCGCAAATCACAGCTGTAGATATCGATAATGAAAATGTTTGCCTACTAAAAAAATCAAACCCAGACTGGAATGTTTTTCATGCTGATGCAATGAAAAGTTTGGATTTTTTGTCTAAAGGAACGTTTGACATAGCTCTTGGCAATCCTCCTTTTCTAGGAAATGTTGTGGTCAACGAGTATCTTCAAGAGCTCTTAAATAGAATCATTGGGTATGATGTTAAATTGGGAACAAAGACTAGGGCTGAATATGTTTTTATCTGCCAATATCTTGAACTGTTGAGATATGACGGAATATTGGCAATTGTAGTCCCAGACACCTTGATTAGTGGCTATCGCTCAGCGAAATTTCGTGAAAGGTTAATTGAAAAGATTGAAGTAATAGAAGTAGAAGAAGTGACATCTTTTGCATTTGAGTATACAGAAGCTAAAACTCATATTTTGTATATAAAAAAGTCTAAGCCAACAAAGAAAATCTTAAGGCTTACTGCTGATAGTCAAGATGGGAAGTCTATAGAAATATCTATTTCTGACGCTCGCACTCGAATGGATTTTTCCAATTACGTTCGTGAATGCTCCAATAGTACAAAACAGTATCGATTGTCGGATTGTGCCCATATATCAAGAGGGGCTAAGACTCACAAAGAGCTGAAAATATTAAATTGTAATTATATTCATAGTACTACTTTCAATTCTGATTTTACTGAGAAGATAGCATCTACTGTTTTAGGAGAGCAACATCTTGCCTACGGAGATATCATTATGTGTAGAGTTGGCTCTAGAGTGGTTGGAAAAAGCAGAGAGTATAAAGGAATTCCGACCCTTTATTCAGATTGTATATATCGAATCCGTTTCAATGACATCAAGCTTAAAAAGAAATTTTTAAAGTTCCTAACCTCTAAAGAGGGAGTGTCGACTATCTCTTCTTTTACAAGAGGAGTTTGCTCTAGATATATAACTAAAGCTGACCTAGAAAGCATGAGCTTTAATTGATTTACACTTAACCCAAAACTTTGCTCTCAAAACTGTATCTAAGAGTGAGGTCAGCCTGTACCACTACAGCCAAACTGTAGTATGCACACTTATCTATATAGAGATGAAATATGTATTTGTTTAGCCCGATAAATTGTATGGGCAATCAAGGTAGTGAATAAATAATTAAAAAGAATAAAACTCATATAATTAGTGTAAATTAAATATGATACTTATAATGGTTTGACTATACAGGTCTATCTAAAAATTAAAAAGGCTTAAAATGGACTTCAAAGGTCAAACGGAATTTGTTAATTACATACGCGCGCAACATAAAATACAGTCTAAAAAAGTAAAGCCTAGCTATTATAAATGTATTGATGAAGGTGTTCGATTATCTAGTACTAGCTCAGAAGCCAGCAATTTAAAACAAGCTGAGCAAAGCTTCTTAAGAGCTATAAAAATAGCTGCAAAAAATGAATATGCAAAGGCTGCTGCCTGTCATGACTTAGGTGTTTTTTACTTTACTCATTTTGCACACATTGCAGGAGCACCGCACTCAAACTTAAAAAAAGCTGAAGTGTATTTTAATCGCGCTATTGAAAGTAAACAGCGCAAGCAATTTCCAGAGAAACACGCATCAAGTTTATCTCAGTTAGGGGCTGCGTACCGAAGAGCCGCTAATGAACACTTATGGCACCTTAGTAGTGAGGAAAGTCTAACGAAGTCGGAGAGTTTACATAAGACTGCTATTAGCATATTAGAAAAGCCTCTACCTTCTTTTGTTCGTTTAAACCAGCTTTCGGTTATCTATCTAAATTTATCAGCCACGTTATACGATTTAGAAAGAAAAAGTGAAGCCTGTGATGCCCAATTAAAATCATATCAATGTTTTATGGAGGCACTTAGCTGGTTGCGAGTTAACTTTCCTACTCAAGGGTTTGAAAATTATATGAGTTTGAACCCCCAACAAGCTTTATTGCATACATTTGCAAGATTACATTGCTTTTCTCAGGAAAAACACCACAAAGTTATATGCAACGAAATTCTTGAAATTGCGCCAAGTTTTGGTCTTGATCCTAAAGATTTAAAGGCAGCTAATCCATATTTAGATATATCAAACCCTACGATTGAAATCATGCAGCTGGTGGCGAATGCAAACAAAAGCCAATCAGATAGTGATATAAAAATATTATCTGCAAAACTACAATCATTAATGAAAAGTCGACAATCAACTGAAACCGATCAGGAGTCTGATAGGGTTAGTGTATTGATTCAGCAAGCAAGCTCAGGCTTAGCTAGAGTATTAGTAAAAAAAGATGCTGCTTTACGCGCATTTATTACATTAGAAAACTCAAGCGGAATGCGTTTTTGCGAGAGCGCGAGTACATTTTGGCTTTATTCAAAGAATCCAGTAACGCAAGTACTACTGAATGCTAAGAGACAGTTAGGTAGTGTATATTATGGTTTAAATGAATTAGCGCTTATGGGGGAAAAGACAGAAAAAAAACATTTAAAACAATGGCTGTTTGATTCTGCCTTATCAATGAAGCCTCAAGAAAAAAAACAATTCAACATAGATAATCCTTCGTTATTTGATGAAAGGTCATACGCCTCTATTGTAGAGTCTGCTAGCAAAGCGACTGATCCTGTAAATTATTTAAAACAAAAAGCAAGTATATGCTTAGCAGATTTCCAGAAACTGGGAAAACTAACCGATGAGTTAGACCCTGATTATTTAAAAGCAAGACAGCGTACCTATCAAATTACTTTGGACGATTTAACTGAAGCTATCTATTCTCATCCTGAGCAAGTTTTAGTAAAGATAGATATTGAAGATCATTATGATGATGCGTTGGTTATTGTTGCGTATCTGCAAAATAACGAAATTATAGCAAAGGGCTACTCATTTAATATGCCGAAGGGTCTTGTTAATAATATTGCTGCATTTGTAGCTAATAATAAAGATGCGAATATAGAGTGGGATCTAAGTTTTATCGATTGGAAAGCGATACTTCCTAGCCATTTGCTAAAAGTATCATTACTCCCTTCTTTCTTTGCATCACACATACCTTGGTCCGCGACAGGTAAAGCTGGTGAGAAACTGTATCATTTAGTGAATGAAGTTAACTGGTTGCCTTCACTCATGTATTTATATCAGCGAGTTAACTATTTTGATAAAAAAACATGTGATACGAGTGTATGCGGAGGCGGTACTTTATTTGAAAATGTCGCAGTGCAAAATAAAATAATCTTTAAAGATACTCAAACTATTGAGGATGTTGTTAATCAATTAACTCAATCAGAGATATTTAGCTTTTACGGTCACTGTGAGCATAAATATCCAGAGAGACCATCTTTGTTATTTCGCGATTATATGCTTCGTGATGTTGAAATGCGTGATGCGGTTAGAGGGTCTGAGCGAATAGAGTTATGGGCCTGCCAAAGCGGCGCGAGTATACCATTAAATTTTTTTCCGAGCCAAGTGAATGAAGCTCTTGGCTTAGATATGAGAATGCTAGAATATGGCGCTAAAACAGCCATAGGTTCATTATGGCCAATTCCTGAAATTGTTACTGCGTATATAAAGTCAAAGTACGATAGCCTCGTTATAAATGGTATGGGGGCTTCAGAGGCTCTGCTTAGCGCTCAGCAGTGGTGGGTCGAACTGGGAGCGAATGAAGAACTAGGTAGAATCAAATTAAATGGTGAAAAGGATTATTTGTGTTCAATTGGATGTAATGCTACAAACCAATCACTAGATGCTCTAATGGGGCCTGTGCTTTCGGGTAAAAGAAAGAACTCAAGTGAAATTGATTTTAGTCTTTTAGAATATAACTTTAAGCACCCCTCTGCTTGGGCGGGGTTGCGGTTTTGCGGTGTAAATGAGCAGACAAACATTTTTATTCCAAAAGTAAATTTATCATCTGACGAACAGCATCAAGTAAATGCACTTTTATCACAAATGAATTTAAAATCAGGCTTTGTAAAACATGCAAGATGACTTACTTCCTATTCATGATTGGTCCCTCAATGGGCGCAATGAATATATAGAATCTAATAGGGTAATAATTGAATTAACAATAGAGCAGACTTTAGAAAAATCTGACGAACAGACTGTGTCTTTGGCATTTCAGAGCCAAGATAAAGCTAAAAATAAAATTATTGACTTATTTTGTGCAGAGCAGTTTGAGGTTATTAATTTACCTATTGGAATACCCAAGGATATTCGCTTGTTCACCGAGTTAGCTTTCTGGATTAATTATAAAACAGCAGGAAAGGTATATACTGGCAATAGAGTTAAAAAACAATTAGAGGAAGACAAATATCAATCCTCTCAGCTAGTAGATAATGATTTAAAAATAAGAAATTTAGCGCGTAATCTAATTAGATTAAATCAATGTGTAGCGCCTGATGTCATTGGGTATTGGTTGCTTGCTAATAAAAAGTTGTTAAGGGAGTTAGCTTCATCAAAGAGCCTAAAAGATTATATTGATTCAGGTGAGATAGAAAATGAGGTTTCAGACACTCAAAAAACACGTTATAAAGCTGATGCGTCTTTTAGGTATTTAACTTTGTTTTTAAATTTAGATAGTCGATTTGGTAACTTTGATTACTATAAAAAAAAGTATCTAATTAAAGGTTTTAATCGGCCTCAATATGTAGCGAATAAAACTGAGTCACATCAGGAAAAACATAAGGTTAGAATAGTAATTAAAAATATCATTCATCAATTTCACGAAATATTATCTAGCATTGATGATCACGACTTTTTAGAGCGCTCACTATTTAAATCGATTGCTAAAAGTGCATTGTTAGATGTATATGAAATAAACAAAAGTGACCCTGAACGCCTAATTTGTATGAAAAAGTTAAAACTGCTTAAAGCCAAACCATCATCACTCAAGGAGTTACAAGATGAAACTTGATAAACTAACTTTGGATGAAATGGTGCAAGGTATAGAATCTGAGGACTCAGTATGGACTGAGTTATTGAGTCACCCTGAAGCTGAGCAGCTTTGGAGTAATGCTGTAAAGCGCCGTGAAAAATTAGATGCTTTTTGTCGTTTTGTCGTTAGATGGCCTTCTTTGGTGACTAATTATAATAAAGTGAAATCTTTTGCAAAAAAAAGCTTTGATTCTCCCTCTATAAGTATTTTCAGCCCTCCCCCTGATTTATTTAGCGCCACTTTAAGTAACGCTCAAGTTAATAATGAGAGTAGTTCATTAGAAGTTGCCGTTGAGTGGGGAACTCAACAAGTTATCGAGGTAGGGTCAGAGCTAAAAATTAAATTTAGTACTGATGTATTAATTAGCATTTATTATTCTTATAGCAGCGGTGAGGGGTGGATTAACTCAAGTGATGCTTGGGATTTTTTACCACATGAAGGCGCTGTATTACTTACTTTTTTAGATGCTGATAGCAAAAGTAATGAACTTGAATTAGCGTTAAGAGATGCAAAGTCTGTCGCGACTATTGTTTTACTGCCTTCATAAATAAAAAGCGAAAAAAAATACTTTCATTAGCGTATAGGAGCACCAACAACAAAAAGGTGCTCAAATATGTCGTCATCAAAACATCCTTTAACCTTTGAAAAAGAGTTAAAAAAAGAAAATATCCCTCAACTATTTATTAATAGTTTCAACTCTCGCTTATGGCAAAGCCTTTCAGCTAACCAACAAAATAAAATTGAAAGTTTAATTAATGCCATTGCAACAGGTAAGCCATATTCGTGGTTTGGTGGTCAAAAAATAAAGTGTAATAACTCTCTTATACGGTTTCGTATTGGAAGAAACTACCGACTGCTTTTAATACGCTCATCTGATAAATATAATTTTCAGTTATTTAATAGACAAAACTATGAACTAAATTTCAAAAGAAACAGCTCTTTCTCTAATGAATTAGGAGGAGCTAAACAATGGAATTAATTAATACTCAAAATGCATCTATTAAAGAGCTAGTGATTAATTGGCATATAACTGAAGTCTGTAATTACAGCTGCAAATACTGCTTTGCAAAGTGGGGGCGTCCTAAAGAATTACACCGCTCTTTAGAAGATATCGAAAGTCTTCTTGATCATTTAGCTAATTACTTTATCAAAGGCTCACCAATGTTAAAGAGTGAGTTGCAATACGAAGACGTTCGACTGAATTTTGCAGGCGGTGAGCCAATGATGTTGGGAAGTACCTTTTATATCGCCTTAGAACTAGCCAAGCAGAAGGGGTTTAAAACGTCAATTATTACTAATGGTCATTATTTAATAAATAACAAAATAGACTTTCCTGAAAATTTGTTAGATATGATAGGTATTAGTTTTGATAGCCAATACTTAAATACACGAAAGAAAATTGGTCGAATCGATAGAAAGGGGAATTCGTTAAGTGCCGACGATTTAAAACTATCTATTAAAAACGTAGTTAATAGCCAACACGGAGTAAAAACTAAAATAAACACTGTCGTAAGCAGTCTAAATTGGGAGGAGGATTTTTCAGATCTGATTGATGAAATACAGCCTTACAAATGGAAGGTCCTACATGTCATGCCTTCTGAAAATAATGAATTATTGGTTTCAAAAGATAAATTTCATCAATTTGTAAAAAGACATAGCGGCTTAGGATTACCACTTTTTCCGGAATCTAATTCAACTATGACAGAATCTTATTTGATGATAGATCCTCATGGTCGCTTCTATCAGAATTCATCGGGTAATAAAGGTTATAAATACAGCGACAGTATAATTAATTGCGGTATTGAAGATGCGCTGACTCAGATTAAGTTTAGCCCTAAAACATTTTTATCAAGATATCGCAAAATTGATATTGATGTAATTAATAATTAAGGGTCTGATATGAAAAGTGAAACTTGTTTTGGGAAGGTATCTGGTCAACCCCTATCTGTATATTTATGTGAAGAAGAAGCTCTGGAAGCTGCTGATTATGCAAAAGAAAACTACGGCAATGATTTAGCTCCATATCAATGTCGGAATTGTAATTATTGGCATTTATCGCTAAGAAGTCGACAAACCCCAAGTCAAAAATGTGAGCGCTGTACTGGTGGTGACGGGACAGTTAAAGACGCGTATAGATCTAAACGTGAAGCTCGATTACGTGCTGATATCATCTATGATGAGCAAGGTATAAGCCTTCGACCATACAAATGTGGGTATGGAGCTGGTTGGCACCTTACTAAAGATAGGTTTTAGTTCAGCTTCGGATTTGTAAAATGTTTCTGTAATAGTCGAATCCAGCAATAATCCAATTATGATAAGCGCTATACATCCTCGTGTATTAATCAGGTTAATAAGGATAGTTTACTTAGTCTATTAGAATTTAATAGGCTAAGAAAACGGGGTATTGAATATAAATATTTCAAATTTAAATATTTGTAGCGTTTAAAATGAAAGCTGAGCATCTAAATAATGCCTTACTTTGCGCAAATGCACTGTTTGCCCTAACGACGTGTAATCTAGAGCTTGAACCCCATCAAAAGCTTTATTTGGTTTGTGAAGCCATTCATTAGCCTGTGTTTTCTCAGAAAAGAGTATTCCTAAATTTTTATAAATACCAAGCACATAAGAAATGCGTTCCAGTACATCACTGGTTAGCGTTGTTACACCACCTCTTTTTCATCTCTCAAAGGTAAATTCATCAGGCTTACCCTGCAAAATACGCTGCTCTCCTTCACTAACGCGCCACTTCTTCATAATGCTAAAGAGCGTCTTTAAAGCTAACAGCGCTGATTCTGTTGATTCAAAATTGACATTTAAACGTGTCATATCTAGTTATATGTTGTGATGGATACCTATATTCATGGCTTATATATGAAATTGTTGCACATAAGCCAGCTGTTTTTCATTTGTATATGTGCCTTTACTGGGAGCTTAGTTTTAAATCGATCTGTACCTTAAATGGGTTAAATGCGTTTTTTCTTTACTAACTTTTTAGACTCGTTAGCATGCTGTTGTTAGATTTTATTCCTCTAAACCTATTTTTATTATATCCAATCGCTATAAAGTTATTATATCAACTATTTATTTTGTGTGTATTTATACACATTTAAATCAGTGGTTTAGCCTTTAATTTATCTTTTTTTGTAGGTTACTTCTGGTTTTTTGGTTGAAGGGCTCAAATAAATCTGTTTTTTCTTGCAATAATGATATTTGACGCCATCATAAATGAAGCTACAGTTAAATTTCATTTATGAGGAAAGCCAGTGTGAAACGTAAAAATAAATTTGCAGACATAGATAATGCTTATCGAAAAAGCGATATGAGGCGTAATTTAGAGCGGTTTAGTCGATTTAATCTTTCAGGGCTAATTTCAACAGTAAAAGATTCATCCCCCCATTTTTTTTGAATCATTCAATGAGTCACATTTTGCTGTGATGTTTGAGTTCGATCAAACTATTGTTTCAGTTAAAAGCCAGCCATTTTCTATACAATATTATGACGATGGCAGCAACCGCAATTACACACCTGACTTCTCTTTAAGTTATTGTAATGGTTCTATTAAAATAATTGAAGTTAAAGCGAACGCTACTCTTAATGAAAAGATAAATCGTAAGTATAAGCTAATTGAAAAAGTTTTTAAGCAGCATGGGTTTGAATTCCAAGTTATGACAGAAAATCATTTACCTTCGCGATTAGCGTTATCAAACATGATGATGATTAAGAGAAATACTATAGCTCTTGGGAGACCTGATGAAGACGCCTTAAATTACCTTTTAAATATACTATCAGTACCAGTTTCACTCGATAAAGCATTGGATATTTGCAAATGCTTAAAAATAAATACGAACATGATTTCTTACTGTGTTTTTCATGACTATGTAAAAATGGAGCTTTCATCAAGTTTAAATGGTGAAACCATGTTATTAAGTAATTTTTTGTGAGGTTGGGTTATGGCCAGTATTAATTTAAACGAAGGGATGAAATTTAGAATAGATGAGAGCTTATACATTATCGATGCTTTGCAACAAAGCTCATTGAATAATTCAATATTTTTTTCTCCATTAGATGAAACTCAAACAAAAATAGCGCGTGCTAATGTAAAAGTGCTTACACGTTCTGAGTTAATGAAGAAACTTATAAATAACGAGGCAAGCTTTTATGACAGTAATACATATCAACCAACAGTTGAGTCACTTTTAAGCAATGAGCAAATTAACAATCAAGAAATGTGGGTCAATTTTGTTGAAGAGCACATTGCTAGACATTCAAAGAATTTAACAAAGGTTGATAACATTGATGAAAGCATAAAGTTGTTTGACTGGTATAAGTATGGCTCAAGTTACTTTTGTCGAAGTACATGTCAAGCAAAGGTGAAAGCATACATAGATTCAAACAAAGACCCAAGAACTTTAATAAATATGGGAGCACTGTCGCGCAAAGGCAAGCTACGATTTACTCAAGAGACCGAAGATGTAATTAGTGATTATTTTACTCAGTATTACCTTATACGCAGTGATAAAACTGCAAAGTCAGTTAATAAGATTGCTGATTTAATACGCCTTGAAGTTACAGAGCTAAATAAAGCAGAACCTGACAAGTACCCAAAAATCCCTTCAAAAGCAAGTGTATATAGACGGTTGGAAGCGTTACAGGGTGAACACATTATTAATAAAACACTCAGTAAGCAGAGTAAAAAGTTATTACGCTATGAACTTGGTCAAGAGTTCATTGGAGAAAACCCACTAGAGCGCATCGAAATGGATGCTATATATATTAATCTTGGTATTAAAAATGAAACAGGGGTTTATCTTGGTACGCTTGTTGTCATGGTTGCGATTGATACATGTACTCGCTGCATTGTTGGCTACTCTATAAGGGTGGGCAAAAAAGTGTCCGAGTCAGCTGATCTAGCAATTGAATGTTTAAAAAGTGTTGTAACCCCGAAAGAAAATATAGATTGGCCATGTCATGGCGTACCAGTCAAACTTGTAACTGATGCTACCACCGCAGCGATCGGCAATGAATACAAAAGAATGGCACTAGAACTTGGAGTAATACCAATTACTACTGTATCTGGGAGTCCATGGAAAAAGCCTTACATTGAGAGCTTCTTTAGAACACTGCGTCGTGAGTTTGTAAATGAACTGACCTGTTACGGTTACTTAGGCTCCAAAACCCGTGTTAATAATGCGCACTTAGAGCAAGGTGAAACATCTAAGGCACATAAGGGGATGACATTGCAGAAGTTTGAAAGTGAGCTTCAAAGATTTATTACAGAAACATACCACAGGAACGGACATGGCGGGTTAAATAATCGTAGTCCAATCGACGTTTGGCATAAGAAAGTAAGCGAAAATCCATTGCTAATATGTGAACCTAATCCACAGTTTTTGCCTGATAAATTTCGTGGCTGTATCAGTAGGAATCACACTTTATACAAAAATGGTTCTATTAAGTTGAAAAATGAAAAATATGTCAGTTCTGAACTGAATGAACTTAGCATATCAGGGGTGAAAAAGGTTGATTGTTTTTACAGTGATATAGATACAAGTAGTATTGTTGTTGTAGCAAATGGAACGATTTTTATTGTGCCTATTCGATCGGCAAACCATCATTATGAAACAGGAACACAGCAAGTTGAACTAGATGCGGCTCGCATTAGTCTTTTTGCTGATATAGGCCGATCACCGCGAAATCATTTTGAATGTGAAGAGGGTAAAAAAAATAAAAAGGGACTAGGGAGTTTCAAAAAGGCGAAAGCAAAGGAAGCTGAAGAGAAAGAGCTTGCAACAGGTCGAAAAAACCCGAAGCGTACTAAATTTGATAACACTAAATCAATCAACATGAATAACTCTAACGCCCGCGAGCAAATTATGAGTGCAGTAGGTACTACCGAGGTTGATGAATCTAACAATTCAGCAACGCATAAATTCAAGGTGGGGGGGGAGATATGAGTATGGCGATGAACGCACACAAAGATAATAAGCTCAAGGCTAAAGCAAAAATGCTAACAGAAAAGACTTATGACTGTGCTACAAATAGAGAAGAGTTAGAGCAACTTTTATCCGAGGCTACTAACGTTATTGAGCTTAATAACGGCTGCTGCACACTCATTGTAGGTGATTCGGGCTCAGGAAAAACGACGTTATTAAAAAAGTTTAAAACTCACTTTAATGAACAGTACGCTAACGCAGCACCTATAGAGAGCTCAGAGCAGGCTTGTTATATACGTTCTCCATCAAATATGAGTCCATTAGATTTATACAGAGCTATTCTTAAAGGGTTTGGTGAGCCGGGTCTCATAGAAGGCACTGAGGTTCAACTACGTAATCGTATTGCTAAGCAAATGCAGACCAAGCGATATCGGGTATTATTATTCGATGAATTTCAGCAAGTAGTTGAAAAGGTAGGTATTAAGTCGGTCCGTCAAATAGCTGATTATTTAAAAGAACTCGTTGATGAGTTTAATGTTTATTTAGTTTTTGCAGGTACATCAAAAGTTCAAAACCTTCTGTCAATTAATGAGCAGTTCGCATCTAGAAACTCACTTACAATTAAGAAATCACTATTATCTGTATCTACCATAGACAATTACAGAATTTACGTGAGCTATTTACTGACCTTGAACAACAGTTTGAATTTCACACAAATTGATTTTACGGATCCTACAATAAATCTACCGCTCTTTGCAGCTACGAAAGGAGATTTACGACAGCTTACTCAAACGTTAAGCAAAGCGATTTTATACGCAGCTAATCGACATCGCGATGAAATGCTAAAGTCTGACTTAGTTAGCACATACACGCCAACTTTAATAAAGGGTCGCCTGCAAGCTAACCCATACACTCAAAAATTCATAATTCTAAAAAAAAAGCTGGGAGTGAACTATGAAGTGTAATACATCAATTACTCATGTCACTCCATATGGAGCTTGCGCACTGATAGCTCATTTTTACGGTTTTGTAAGTGTCGCTAAATTGCTAAAATCTAATGAGATAAAAGTGCCTTTCGCTTGGAACTTTTATAAAAGTGAGCACGTTGATTCGCTGTGTAGCATAAAGCAAATAAAAGACGATGTCTTAGATTATAATTTACTACAGAGAGTTAAAGTCTCGGCGTTCCACAGCACGACTTCTCTTTCTAAACAATTAAAAGTGTGTGCTAAATGTTTTAAGGAAAATAGCTTACATGATGTTAAGTGGCAAAACGTCTCAACAACTATTTGTATCAAACATCAGGCGCCATTAATTAACGTTTTAAACTTGCTGTCTTTAGAAGAGGATAAACCTCATTCAAAAGAAGCCCTATACTCATTTGAAAGGCATATTTTAAGTTTAGAAGATGTTAAAAGACGTTCATTTGAAAACGCTTTGTTGAAACTCTCTGAGTCGGTTTTTCGACCACTGGATTTTATTACTGCAAAGCTAAAGCTAGATAGAGTAAATATCGAGTTTTTGAGATTATTATTCGAAGACGCATACAAGCTATTATGTTGTGAAGAGCTGAGTGATGTGTGGGAAGGCTTGCTTTTAAAGCATCGCAGACACCTAGAAGGGATGGGGCAACTTGTTGCTCGATTTGGCATTAATGAACTTCAAGCTCAGATAGAATCTTTTAATATTAAAAAAGGCTTAACATCATCAGCTGAAGCTAAGAATATCTTATTAAAATACCACAATGCCAAAATTGACACTAAATTATTCACTTCTAAGCGCCGCTTCGATAATGGAGCTAATTTGAATCAATTAAGCTATCAAGTTGATGGTTTGATGTTATCAAATTTTTTAGGCATAAAAAAGGAGTCGTTAATATATGTCGTTAATAATAGAACTCTCCCAGCAGTGTATCTTGGCTGTCAGGCTGAAAAGTCATTCTTTGATATTGAAGTTATTGGAAGCATATTAGCTAAGTCCTTTGCGCAAAATACTCAAATTGAAGCACAAGAACAATTTTATAAAATCGACGACATACCTAAAGATATTTATAATTTATTTGATTTAACCGTTGATGAGTTGGTTGATTATGCAATTTCTGGAAAAATTGAATCTCAATTCAAAGTGAATAGCTCATTGCGTTACGTTAACTATTTACTGATATCCGAAAACGGAATTAAAAAAGTACTAAAGAATAAATGGCAGTCATTTAATGACATGGCACATGAAAGTGTAATTAAAATGCTTAAGCTGGATAAAAAAACGTTACTTCACTTAATTGATAATGGTTTTCTAGTTATTGCAAAAGATAAAGCATTAATTGATGCTGATTCTATCCGACACTTTGTAAGCAATCATCTTGTATTGAATAGAACAGCAAACTTTGAAAGGTCACGTGATTGCGAGAAGCGAGTTAGGGATTGCTGCAAAGCAGAACCAGTTTGCTTACTTTACATGAATGCCTATTTAACTGATTTCGTAGTATACAAAAAGGAAAGTTTAAACGACTGCTGCTTGCGAAAGCTGGAGTCTAGATTCACATACTTTGGAAAACCCAAATTAGATTTATCTAAAATTGTGATTACTTATCAAACTAAACCGAAATAGATCATATCTAAACGCACTAAGCTTGTATATTTGTGGCCAGTTAAACACTCTGTTTATTGGAAGTAAGTCATTTAGAGTATGCTAGTAGGGATCCGATATATTTAAACAAGCATGTCAGTTGTAGTCGATCATATCTGATCTTACAGTCATATCAGTATCTATCAGTTTACACCCTTCACCATTACCATATTAGAAATGGCATCAAAGAAGTTTATTTTCATTTTTACGTAAAATAATCTATCATTAATAAATGAATTTCAAAGCTGGCTCTTACAGAGCGGTTTTTTTCGTGTCAAATTTACTGAAATAACAGCTGTTGTACTTTTAATTTCCCTCATTCCAGCTTTCAATGATAAATTTGACTGATTCCAGTTGTGAATGAGAAATTTTCCAAATTTCTATGAGAAATTCACCTATCAAAACCTCGTTATAGATAATGCCTCATTCCAAGAATAAATGAGAAAGAACATATTTGATACCATCAGCTTTGAAAATGTGCAGAAAATTAAATAATACTATACAAAACAATGTATTAATTATTTAAATTGAGGTGGCAATTGATTTTAACGAAAAGGGTAGATTAGTCCCTTTTCAAGGTGAGTTGGGGATCAGGTGAGCAAACTGCTGTTGGTGTATTTGTTCATACAGTGTTGCAGCATAACACTGGGCATCTTTAAAGCGGCGGGTGGCTAGATGTTTACGTAAATCAGTTAAGGCGGTTGTTGCAGGCTCATAGCCTTGGCTACTGGCTAAACTTAGCCATACTGCGCCATGAAAAACACTAGTAGGTACGCCCTGGCCTTTGATAAAAAATAATCCTAGATAAAATTGGGCTCGCTGATTACCTGACATTGCAGCTAAGCGCATCCATTTAGCAGCGAGAGGAGGTTGATCATTTTTTAAATAATACAGGGCTTTATTAACAGTGTTATCAGGAGTATCAGCTTTAACCGCACTGTGTGGGGCTTTGCTCGGTTGGGTGATAAACGATAATACGTTTTCTAACTGTTGTTCTAAATCTAAGCCAATTGGCGAGGTATCTGTCATAGTGCCACACATATTATTGTTGTCATTTACCTGCTCAGTTTAGTCTAATATCAGGTTAATTGTCCTGTTATTCTTGAAATATATGATAAAATCACGCAATTATTGTCATCTAAAATGAAACTCACTTATGCTCGACGCGTTATTTAAAATTAGCGACCACAACTCGACTGTGCGCCGCGAATGTATTGCCGGCCTCACTACCTTTATTACTATGGTTTATATTGTGTTTGTCAACCCTGCTATGTTGGCTGAAGCTGGTATGGATCAAGGTGCTGCGTTTGTGGCAACTTGTATTGCTGCGGCTATTGGCTGTTTTATCATGGGCTTTTGGGCAAATTATCCGTTAGCTTTGGCTCCTGGTATGGGGCTTAATGCCTTTTTTACTTATGGTGTTGTGTTAGGCATGGGCTATACCTGGCAAGCAGCATTAGGGGCTGTGTTTATGTCGGGCTGTATTTTCTTGTTCCTGAGTTTGTTCAAAGTCAGGGAGTGGATAATTAATGCTATTCCATTGGTGTTAAAGCAAGCCATTGCAACAGGAATTGGAGCGTTCTTAGCGTTAATTGCGCTTAAAAATGCCGGGATCATTGTGGCCAGCCCTGCAACATTAGTGCAACTGGGTGATATAACGGCTGCCGGTCCATTGTTGGCTATTTTTAGCTTTTTTGTTATTGCAGCGCTACTTTATCGTGATTTTAAAAGTGGTGTTTTGATCAGCATTTTATTAGTAACTGTGATCGCGCTAAGTCTGGGTTTGGTAGAGTATCAAGGCGTGATATCTATGCCTCCTTCAATTGCGCCTACTTTTATGCAACTTGATTTTTCAGCGGCGTTTGAGTTGTCAATGCTTAGCGTCATTTTTGCATTGTTGTTCGTTGATTTATTTGATACATCAGGCACCTTAGTTGCGGTAACTCAAAAAGCAGGTCTTGCTGATGAACAAGGTAATATGCCTCGTTTAGGACGAGCATTAAGTGCTGATAGCGCCGCAACCATTGCCGGTTCAGTATTGGGCACTTCGACCACAACCTCATATATAGAGTCAGTTGCAGGAGTATCTGTGGGTGGCAGAACCGGACTTACAGCTGTGGTTGTAGGAATGTGCTTTTTATTGATGATGTTTTTTGCACCCTTGGCGAAAATGGTGCCAGCTTATGCAACTGCGGGAGCTATTTTATATGTGTCGGTGCTAATGCTACAAAACCTTAAGTTTGTAAATTGGGATGACATGACAGATGCCATTCCAGTGAGTGTGGTATTACTGATGACACCGCTAACATTCTCCATTGCTCATGGCATTGCACTGGGCTTTATTTCTTATACAGTCGTTAAAGTATTGTGTGGTAAACGAGAACAAGTAAGCATCAGTGTGTGGATATTGACTGCGATGTTTGTGATCAAATTTGCGTTTTTATCTTAGTGAGTTACTAGGGTCTGTTGACTTATCAAGGTTGAATTTTCAGCAGTCTGTTTGGTATTTAGGCAAGGCAGAACCTATGTGATGTGGTCATTCCCCATAAATAGGTGATAACGCAGCATCAATGCCAAACAGGCGCTGCCCGAAGGGTTCTGCCTAGGGGCAATTAACTCTTTGTTACTTTGGATGTAAGTAAGGGGCGTGAGCAGGACGCGGAAGCTTTGCTCGGTTTTTACTTAGCCCACTAGGTTACAAACCTCGCGCCGCGATTAAATTGCCCCTAGTTTGAACAAATATTAATCCGCAAA
>NZ_JACJFL010000034.1:0-51448 GCF_014164575.1 Pseudoalteromonas sp. SG41-1 | reverse complement strand
ATTTTGCTTACCCTGAGTTGATGGGGGAGATTAAATATTGTCCAAACTGGGGTGCTTACTTTGCCGCGTAAGGAGGATATCCAGGCTCTGGATCGTCATGACTGATTAAATCGCACCTTCCCTAGGCTACCGACTTTATCCTTTGGCAACATTAAACCGAATAAAATTCATTAAACGTTCCCAAGATCTTGGGTTCACTTTGGAAGAAATCTCCAATTTACTCAGCCTTAATGACACTCCCTGTATAGAAGTGCAAGAAATGACTTTACACAAGCTTGCAAGTGTGAAAGCCAAAATAGCAGGTCTTCGCCGCTTAGAAACCGTTCTCACAGAATTATTGAATGAGTGTAATTCTAATACTAACCAATCCCACTGTCCCATTATTGATTCCCTACTTCCTGAAGATTAATAATGAGTCAAATTTTATCTTGACTCCGTAGTTGGGTACGGGGTTTAAGCTTGTTTTACTAAAGTACGATAAGTAGAGTGAGTTATGTCAAAAAGTAATCCCAACTTTCCAATCATCGGCGGTGTTATTGCCGCTATTGGCGCTGGTCTTTGCTGCGCTGGTCCTTTCGTCTTGTTGCTGCTAGGCGTGAGTGGCTCCTGGATTGGTAATTTAACCTTGTTAGAACCTTATCGTCCCATTTTTATCCTGCTGGTTTTAGCCTTATTTGGCTTCGCAGGCTGGAAGGTCTATCGCCCCGTCGAGGACTGTGAGCCAGGCACCGCCTGTGCAGTTCCTCAAGTGCGAAAACGTCGGCAGGTGATCTTTTGGTTAACGGCACTGACTGCGTTGGTTTTAGTCACCAGTAATTATTGGATTGTCTGGTTCGCCTGATGACGATTTCTAACCTTTTATTTTGATTAAATCTTTATGGCTTGCTCTTGGAGAAAATTATGAAAACACTCGCCCTAATGTCCCTGTTCGTACTGACCAGCCTGAACGCTTTAGCTGCCCCGAAAACAGTTACTTTGGAAGTCCCAACCATGAACTGTGTGACCTGTCCCTTTACCGTGGAAAAAGCCTTACAAAAAGTCGATGGCGTCAGTAAAGCCGAAGTGACCTTTAAGACCAAACTGGCGGTGGTCACCTTCGACGACGAAAAAACCACGGTAAAAGCACTGACCGAAGCCACCACTAACGCGGGTTATCCGTCAACGCTCAAGGAGTAAAGCATAGAAATGCTAATACGGTTACTGACCCGGTTCGGCGATAAGATTAGCTCATTGGGCGCGCTGGTTTCTGCTATGGGATGCGCCATGTGTTTCCCGGCCATTGCCAGTCTGGGCGCTGCGGTAGGACTGGGTTTTCTCAGCCAATGGGAAGGTCTGTTTGTTAGCACGCTATTACCCCTGTTTGCCTGGATTGCCTTGGTACTCAACGGACTTGGCTGGTTCAGCCACCGGCAATGGCACCGTAGTGCGCTGGGTGTGGCCGGCCCCATTTTATTGCTGTTATCGCTCTATCCGTTTTTCCAGTACGGCTGGAGCAGCTATGTCACCTATTCAGCATTAGGCCTGATGGTTGCCGTATCGCTTTGGGATATTTTTTCACCGGCGAATAAACGCTGTGATGATGACAGCTGTGCTGTTTAACACGACGCAATGCCTGACTACTATTTGAGGAAAACGAATGATCTTACTATCGATAGAAGGGATGACCTGTCCAAGTTGCGTCGCCCACGTTAAAGAAGCACTCGATGCGATCGAAGGCGTTAATAAGGTTGAAATATCTTATGAAAACGCCAGAGCAACGATCACCACGAACGGTGGGGTCAGCGTAACCGTTCTCATTGGAGCAATAGAAGCTCTCGGTTATATCGCAAAAGAATCCACTGGCACTGCAAAAGAAATTACTTCACCGAACGACTGCTGTGACAACGAAAATGCAAGCAACACTGAAAGCAACCAAACTCAACACGTGGCGATTATCGGTACGGGTTCCGGCGCTTTTGCCTGCGCTATTAAAGCCGCTGAAGGTGGTGCCAAGGTCACTCTTATTGAGGGAGCCGATGTGATTGGCGGCTGTTGCGTGAATGTCGGCTGCGTACCCTCAAAAATTCTAATCCGCGCCGCTCAATTGGCTCAGCAGCAACGCAATAATCCCTTTACCGGACTGGAAAATCATGCGCCCCAATTGAGTCGAGCCTTGTTGACTCAGCAGCAGACCGCTCGGGTCGAAGAGCTGCGCGCGGCAAAGTACCAGAATATTCTGGAGACAAATCCTGCGCTTAGTTTACTTAAAGGTTGGGCGCAATTTAAAAATGCCAACACCCTGATAGTCAGAAAAAATGATGGAACCGAGCAGGCAGTTCACGCCGATAAAATCCTGATCGCTACCGGCTCCACGCCAACCATTCCTCCTATTGATGGTTTAACTGAAACACCTTATTGGACCTCTACCGAAGCGCTGTTTGCTCAGGAATTGCCGCAGCACCTGGTCGTGATTGGTTCGTCGGTTGTAGCGCTGGAAATTGCCCAGGCTTATCGCCGTTTAGGCAGTGAAGTCACCATTTTAGCAAGACATACATTGCTTTATCGGGAAGATCCCTTGCTCGGTGAAAAACTCACCGGATGTTTTGAAAAAGAAGGCATTCGAGTATTAAACAGTACGCAAGCTACCAAGGTGACCCACGATGGAAGCCAATTTACATTGGAAACTAACGCGGGCGATCTACGCTGCGATCGTTTGCTGGTAAGCACCGGGCGACACGCCAATACTTGCCAACTCAATCTGGGCGCGGTGGGTGTTACGACCAACAAAAAGGGCGAAATCGTTGTTAACGAACGCATGGAAACCAATGTTCCCGGTATTTACGCCGCCGGAGACTGCTGCAACATGCCGCAATTCGTCTATGTCGCCGCGGCCGCCGGTAGCCGTTCCGGCATCAACATGACGGGCGGATACGCCAAACTGGATCTATCCACCATGCCAGCAGTGATTTTTACCGATCCCCAGGTGGCAACTGTTGGGCTCACGGAAGAGCAAGCCAACGCACAAGACATTGAAACCGACAGTCGTGTATTGGAGATGGAGAACGTGCCGCGCGCACTGGCGAATTTCGAGACCGATGGTTTTATCAAATTGGTGACGGAAAAAGCCACTGGCCGCCTGATCGGGGCGCAGATTCTGGCGCATGAAGGTGGAGAACTGATCCAGAGTGCGGCGCTGGCGATCCGCAACCGTATGACGGTGACGGAATTAGCCGACCAGCTTTTCCCTTACCTGACTATGGTGGAGGGTTTGAAGCTCTGCGCCCAAACCTTTAACAAGGATGTCAAAGAACTGTCCTGTTGTGCTGGGTAACGAACTTGAGTTGATCCGTATTCATTGATGGAAATGGCATTTTTCATTCGTAGTACGAAAGTGCCAATCAATTTTTTGAGTATAAGTAAAAAAGCAGTCAATTTACTATGACCTTGTTTTTTTAGGGAGGATAGATGAGCGACCATCTGCAAATTCGTTTACCCAGTACCAATATTTTTTTTCGCTCAGGCTTAGTTCTCGACCGGTATCTTTCAGTTGTCTTTGAAATAAATGGATTAGTCCGCTTAAGCCTAAGAAGGCTAAACCGACACATAAAATTGTCCAACTCGCTTGCCAATATGCGATTGCTAAAAACATAGTGGTGATGGTTATAAGGCCGATAGGACTAGCAATTGCTTTGAATCCCAAGTAGCTGAAAAAAACGATGGTGCAAATCAGAAATGGCAAAGCCGCTAACTTGGCAGATGCCGTTAATATTTCTGAGGGAAAAAAATGAGCCGCAGCCAAAGTCGCCAGAAAAAGCCCCAGTGATATAAACCAGCAGCGTGCTGGTAAAGATTTAAGTAATTTTATCATCTTAGTACTCTCAAAGTGCACGGGCGGTGCACAATCAAATCATGCATCAGCATTTTAGTTCTCAAAAAGTGCTCTAGTGGTTTGCTCGGCCATAATCTCGCACACAGGACATTTAAGCTGAATGCGCTGTTGAGATACCGTCAAATACAGACTGCCGCATCGACACCGGTGTAAGGATGCTAGCTGTGATCTTAAATCACGAGCTAGAACCCAACCTTCATTGATGGTCAGTTTTTTCCAGGGGATCTCAGCTGGAAGATCTGCTTCTTTTCTTGCAACCAAATACGCATCGTAAGCCTTCATCAAAGCATCGATATTTAATTGCTTGTAGACATTATCACCACCAATATTGACATAAAGCGCCATAAGCAGGGAGCCTTCAACTAATGCTCTTCTGCTTTTGACGATGGCATCAGATTCTGGCAATTGACCAGGACAAGGTGACTTGCCAGTCACTTCTTTGTGGAGCCTTCTGATAATGTGGATTGGCAAACCTGTATCGAGCGCGATAATGGTTGTTCGAAATCCGTATTTAATAAGCAGCGAGGCTCGGGTAAACAGCTCACTTTTGGACAGGTTATCAATCATGCATCCCCCTTGTTATTTAGGGTTGATAATAAATAAGCGATTCTTGGGATACCTGTGCCTTTGCTCTTCACCATCTCAATCAGTTGGCTTTGGTTACCCCTTGGTTGAAACAGCATGAATGATGAGGTCGCCACTCGTTGCAGGTCGTCAACACCAGCATTAATCAGAGCATCAACCACATCGCGTGTAAGTCCAAAGCGCAAGACAGCCTCTTGCGGATCAATGCGCGCCAATTCCCGTGCTGCGTGCAGGTACGCCAAGTTTAATTGATAGAAGTCTTGTTGATTGGTTGTCATTGACGGACCTCCAGTTCATGTAAAATATTGCGATAAATAGAAAGCACTCTTTGCCCATACCAGCGTGCACGCTCTTCGTTCCAACTGTGATAGCGGCCTATGCCAAGCTCTAAATCGTTAGGTGAAGACTTGATTGCTTCGGCCAAAATACTGGAGCCGACGGTAAGGTTGGTGATGGGGTCTAGCAGTTCCGCCGCTGAGCTCACCCGATGCCCATGCCAATGCAAATTGATTTGCATTAGGCCAATATCGAGCTGGTATTTTTCACTCTCTTGCAGTGCTTGGTTTAACAGTTGCTCCGCTTCTGTCTTAGATTTGGCGTAGGTTGCATTTGAACCATTGCGAATTGCGTATGGCCATGGACTGGTCATGTTAAGACCTCGATGTGAGGCCGACTCAGCCAAGGCAACGGCGTAGAGCATGACTGGATCAATACCAACACTTTGTGCTGCTTTTTCCCACTGATAGCCCGGAAACGCATAGACTGAAGTGCTTGCGGACATGGCTATCACTAGGGCAATGGTTTTTGCTTTAATCGTTTTCATTTTTGTCCTCTAATTGATTTCCGAGAAGCGCCTGAATGGCTTTCGGGCTTATTCTTTTTAATGGCACTGCGCTAAAGTCGGCGATGCCTCTCGTATAAACTTGTGCCGCTTTTGACCAGTCGCCTACGGCAACAGGCGCTTGCATATCAAATCCTTTTTGCTGGTTCTGATGGTCTGCAATACCCTGTAATAGCCTTGGGTATTCACCCACTTCGTCCCGTAGCAAGTAAGCCTGGTAGCGTGTTAAAAACTCTTTTTGCTTAAAGGGGTATTCCCTGTCATCAACCTTGCAGAGTTCAACCCATCCACCCATGTCTGAAATCACGCGATGGATAAGCGCATCGTCAAACATCACGGATGTCCAAGCGCCAACCTGACGAACAGCCTTGTCAACTTTGTTCCAAGCAACCATGGCTCTTGAACCTGAGTTGCCGTCGATATGCTTGATGACGTCAGCGGGCTTTGGAAAAAATTGCCCAGTATCCGGTGATTGAATATGCCGAGTCAGACCGATTCGCACTTCTTCAATGCTATAAGCACGAAGGGCTTCAAATGCGATGGATAGCAATTGTGGTGATACGCCTTTGCCATACATGGCCCAAGCTGCTCCCCAAACTTCAGCAAACTCGCGTTTATCAATCTCCTGCACTTGAACGAACCTCCCGAATACCTGGTTCGGCCCAACTTTCAGCGATGCGACGATTGCTTTCTTCAATATTCAACTGGTGATTGCTGCCTTTTAGGCTCGTCGGTGTTTGCTGTACTTCATCAATGCGAACGTACTCGTCTTCCCATTGCCGGTTTAAAAGCCAGTTATGTGGCATTGGGGTCTTAGTCCGATCTTGATACTGCAATCGGTTGTCTCGTTGCTCTTTCCAGCTTGTTAGCACTTCCAAGGCGAGTTCATGGTCTTCATTGAGGCCCATGCGCAGCCATTCTTCTTTGGCTTTCGCTTTTTTTTCTTTGCGTATTTGTACATCCCAGAAGTCTTCAAACTGTATCTGGTCAACAGTTTTAACTGTTGGTTTATTGCTTCTCTCAGAGTCATCCGACCGTTGAGAGTCCCTTACCGGGTTGCCATCAGGCATAAACAATGATGAAAATTCTTCTGGAAGCCGAGCTTGAAAAGCGGCAAGAGATTTCAATAGCGATGCCATACCAACGAAGTCGGCAGGTACATCTTTAAGCAACCGAAAGGCTGCCTTACCTTGGTTTGGGTTTTCGATTGGGTTGTGCTTCAGAAAGCTCCGAATCAAAGTCCAACCGGATTCCTCGCAACGAATGAGGAACTGATCTTGTTCTAACTCACTTAACGCCTTGGCAACCTGTTGCTCATCCCAGTTCAAGTCAGAAGCAACGTAACCAATCGGCAATCGAAAGCAGCCAAGCAAATTACAATGTGGGCATGTAAGCAAATACAGTCCTAGCAACTTCGCTGAGTCACTCCAGGACAAAACGTTTTGCTTTAGCCAAAAGCGGGTATAGACCTTGCCATAATCACGCATGGAGGAACTCGCTTTTGTGTTTACGTAAAATGCTGACCATTATTTGCCCTTAATCCTACTGGTTACTGGCTTTCAGCTCGCTTGGGCATTCGGGATAGATGTCCGGTCTTAACTGGGATCGGGTTACCTGTCCTTGCGTAGCTTGTTCGATGGGTAAAACGAATTCAGCGGGAACACGCCCTGATTTATTCAACCAAAACCAGACGTTTTGCTGTTTTGAGTTGATGGCTCGTGCTAATGCTGATTGCCCGCCGACCAAGTCAATGGCACGGCGGAGATGTTTTTGTGTCGTGTTGAACACTTCCATACCGTCTCCTGTTACAATAATAACTGTTACAAGATTGAATCTTACAGTTTAAACTGTAGATTGGTCAACAGTTAAAATTGTTGAAAGGCTACAGTTTTATTTGTAGAATACGGGCTTATGAAAACTTTATCCGAACGACTAAACCATGCCTTGCAGCTTGCTGGGGTGACTCAGTCTGAGTTGGCTCGTCGCATTGGTATCAAACAGCAGTCGATCAGCCAGATTTGCTCTGGTAAATCGGCTAGGTCTCGTTACACCATGCAGATCGCGGAGGCGCTTCGCGTGAATGCTCATTGGCTCGCCACAGGTGATGGCGAGATTGGCTTGGGGGTCGGTAATGTAGAGGTCGGGCCTGATATTAAGGGAAGAATTCCTCTCATTAACTGGGTTCAGGCCGGTGATTGGACTGAAATAGCGGAGGGATTTGCCCATGAAGATGCTGAGGAGTGGCGGGAAGTCACTGGGAAAGCACATGAGGGTTGTTTCGCACTTCGCGTAAAAGGCGACAGTATGGAAAATCCAAGCGGAAAAAAATCCATACCTGAGGGGGCAGTGATCGTTGTTGATCCTGAGTTACCTTACTCTTCAGGTTCATTGGTTGTTGCGCGTTTGGATGATTCGAAAGAAGCAACCTTTAAGCAGTTAGTTATTGATGGTGAACAGAAGTACCTAAAACCTTTGAACCCGCAATACCCTGCAATACCGATCAACGGCAGCTGCACCATCATCGGTGTAGTACGACAAGCTATCATCGATTTCTGGTAGTATGACCCTAGTAAGTTTTGTCCTTGAACTCGGATTCTGAGCGAACCGGTTGTAGCTCAATGTTGGACTCCGGTTTTTAAATTTTTATTGATATGTGTGTAAATAAGCACTGATTGAAATTGCGGGTATGAATGCGGGTATGGTTACCATCGCTGTGATAAAATTTACAATTAAAACAATGAGGTAATGCCTGTATGCTACTTATGATCGATAACTACGACTCGTTTACCTACAATTTGGTACAGTATTTTCAACGTTTAGATCAAGAGGTGCTAGTAAAGCGCAATGATGAGATCTCGGTTAGTCAAATTGCCCAGTTAAACCCTAAGCATATCGTGATATCTCCCGGCCCATGTTCACCAAATGAAGCGGGTATATCTTTGGAGCTTGTTGAGCAATTAAAAGGTCAATTTCCAATTTTAGGTATTTGTTTAGGTCATCAAACAATAGCACAAGCACTAGGTGCGAACATTGTTAGGGCAAAGCAAGTGATGCATGGTAAAACCTCGCCAATTTATCATGCTAATCAAGGTGTATTTGCCGGCTTACCAAATCCATTAACAGTTTGCCGTTATCATTCGTTGGTTGTTGAACAAGATAGCATTCCTGATGAGTTGCAGATCACCGCTTGGACCGAAACTGAAAGTGGCCAGTTAGATGAAATAATGGGCTTAGTTCATAATAGCTTAGCGTTAGAGGGGGTACAATTTCACCCAGAGGCAATTTTAACGCAGCGAGGACTTGAATTACTTGCTAACTTTTTAACTCGGTTCTAGGCTTATGCTAACAAACGTAGTAGCTTCCCTTAATTTATTTATAAAAGATAACTATTAATGACAGATGAAATACGCCAACAAAGGACAGCTAAGGCATTAGAGCAACGAGCCCATGATTTGTTGCTTGGACATAGCTTTGCGCAACGTCAAATTGGCTATATTCATACTCTAGATATAAATTATGGTGAGGCGATGAAGCAGCGCACCTTACTTGAGGTTGAAGTTGCTGCGCAAAAAATACGTAAACTCTCCAGTACTTCGCATCATAAGTACCGCGCTCAAGCCAGCCAGCAGTTACATCAAGTTATTGATACCGCCATGAACAAGCAGTTAGCCGATATTGATACGGTACTACATGAAACCATTGGTATTGAAGATAATGTCCCCGCGATTTTAGACATACTTGCGGTAAAATCAGCATCGGTAGGGCGCCTTGAGCCATTAGTTAAAGATTTAACTTGGTTAGGACGTGAGTTAGTTGCTTTTGTGAATTTGCCTTATTATCGCGCGCAGCGCAATAAACATACTTCGGTAAAAGTTGATAATCCCTCTTTAGCTCTGCGTTATATTGGTTTAGACAACTTACAGTTTGTAGTGCCTACCTTTGCGGTACGTCATTGGATGCCACACAGCACCGAACCATTTCCATTATTAAAGCGTCGCCTACGCGATAACTCAATGGCTTGCGCGATTGCGGCGCAAGAGTTGGCTAAGCTCAATGGTATTAATGAAGTACATGCATTTACTTTGGGTATGTTACTCGATGTTGGCAAGATAGCTTTGATTCGACTCTATTTACGTACATTCGAACGAGTGTGGCAGCGCAAAGTAACCCTTGCCCGAGAAGACCAACATAAAGATCTTCACACCGCATTGTTAGAGTTAAAACCTGATCCGTTATTTTTAAGTACTTTACTTAATCAGCATGCGCTAAAAGTCACGGCGACGGTGATTGATAAAATGGCGTTTCGGTATTTACCTTTTAATGCTGTGTTATCGCAGTTGATTAATGGTGTGTCCAAAGGGGATTCACTATTGCCATTAGCGATGTTAATGCAAAAGGCACGTTGTTATAGTCAATGTGTTACTTTGAGCGAACATCAGCTGGTGGAAAGTGATGAAAAATCACTCTGGTTTGATTACGTTGGGTTATCAAAACAGGAACTAGAACAGCTTGAAAAAACCAATTTGCAGCACTTTCATATTAAAATTGACTAGGGCGTGTTTATCTTTCGAGGTTGAATTTGCAGCAGTGTGTTTGGTATTTAGGCAAGGCAGAGCCTATGTAGTGTGGTTGTTCCCCATAAATAGGCGATAACGCAGCATCAATGCCAAACACGCGCTGCCCGAAGGGTTCTTCCTAGGGGCGATTAACTCTTTGTTGCTCAATTTTTACTTAGCCCACTAGGTTACAAATCTCGCGCCGTGATTAAATCGCCCCTAATTTGAACAAATTTTAATCCTGAAAGGTCAACACGCCCTTATTTCATAAATTTTTTGTTAATTTTTTTACGACTATTCATTCATCATTAATATCTACTCTTACCCATATTTTATCTTGCAAAGCTCTGCCTGGTGGGTGGTGGGGCAGCGATATAGAATAAACAACCCCATAATTCGTTATTCAGATAGTTATTCACTATCTCTGAAATTATATCTCAAAGCCTTTAATAACAAGGGCTACATGAAAGTTTTATAAGAGACAATAACGAAAAACTCTGAAATAATGATTATCTGAAAATTGAACCAGAGAGTATTTTTGGCGATGTGAGCTATGCTGATTTACGCCAAAGGAGATGGTACAACAGTCTATCATCAAGCCTATTTTTTAAACTTTCTGTAGGATCACAATTAAGAGGATATAAAATGACAGTCAATCGCGAATTATTTGATCAAGTAATGGTTCCTAACTACGCACCTTCAAGCGTTATTCCTGTTCGTGGCGAAGGCTCACGTGTATGGGATCAGCAAGGTCGTGAATATATCGATTTTGCCGGTGGTATCGCTGTTAACTGTCTAGGTCATTGTCATCCAGCATTGGTTAAAGCATTAAAAGAGCAAGGCGAAAAAATCTGGCACCTATCAAATGTAATGACTAATGAGCCAGCACTTCGTTTAGCTAAAAAATTGGTAGATGCTACATTTGCTGAAAAAGTATATTTCGCCAACTCAGGCGCAGAAGCAAATGAAGGCGCACTAAAATTAGCGCGTCGTGTTGCGCTTGAAAATTTTGGTGAGCAAAAATCGCAAATCATCGCTTTCAATAAAGGTTTCCATGGCCGTACATTCTTTACTGTAACCGTGGGCGGTCAAGCTGCTTACTCTGATGGTTTTGGTCCTAAGCCGGGAGATATCGTACATTGTGACTATAACGATTTAGCCGCATTTGAAGCACTAATCTCTGATAACACATGTGCGGTAATGATGGAGCCATTACAAGGTGAAGGCGGCATTATCTCTGCTACTGACGAGTTTGCTCAAGGTGTACGCCAGTTATGTACTAAACATAACGCATTACTTATTTTTGATGAAGTACAAACTGGTGTCGGTCGTACTGGCGATCTTTACGCATACCAAGGGTTAAATGTAGTACCTGATATTTTAACTACTGCAAAAGCACTTGGCGGCGGTTTTCCAATTGGTGCAATGATCACCACGACAGAGATTGCTAAGCACCTTAAAGTCGGTACTCATGGTTCTACTTATGGCGGCAATCCGTTGGCATGTGCTGTTGGTGAAGCAGCCTTTGATACTGTGAATACACCAGAAGTATTAGCTGGTGTTAAAGCTAAAGCTGCATTATTCAATGAACTATTAACTGCAATTAACGATAAGTACAACGTATTTTCGGAAATTCGTGGTCAAGGTTTATTAATTGGTGCCGTGGTTAATGAGCAGTTTAAAGGTCGTGCTAAAGAGTTTTTAGTAGCAGGAACCGCTGAGGGTGTGATGTCGTTAGTCGCGGGTGCCGATGTGGTGCGTTTTACTCCATCTTTAGTGATCCCTGAAGCGGATATCCGTGAAGGGATGGCGCGCTTTGAAAAAGCCGTAGCCAACGTTGTGAACGGTTAATCAACACCTCTAATCATAATAAGGGCAAGTAGCAAGCTTGCCCTAATATTCTTAATTTACCGTTATTTATAAGGGAGCAAGCGGACTCATGATGATCCTTCGCCCAATCCAGCAATGTGATTACCCAGCTTTATTGAAAATTGCCCACGAATCAGGACATGGTTTTACCTCTTTACCTAATAACGAAGAGTTATTACAAAAGAAGATAGCTCATTCAATAAGCTCATTCGCAAAAAGTGCATCTCATCCGGGTGATGAAGGTTACTTGTTTGTTCTTGAAGATAGCGAAACAGGTGAAGTAGTCGGTACCTCAGCAATTGAAGCTGCGGTTGGTTTAGATGATGCGTTTTATCACTATCATTTAAGTAAAGCTATTCATTCATCTCGTACATTGAATGTTTATAAAGCGGTTGATATTTTAACCTTGTGTAATGATTACACTGGAGCAACTGAGCTTTGTACGCTGTTTTTAAAAGATGGTTACCGTAAAAATAATAACGGTAAGCTGCTTTCAAAAGCACGTTTTATGTTTATCAAGCAGCACCAAGAACGCTTTGCTGAAACCGTAATTGCAGAAATGCGCGGTGTTTCTAACGAACACGGCAGTAGTCCATTTTGGCAATGGTTAGAAGAACACTTTTTCTCGATGGATTTTCCAACAGCTGATTACTTAACCGGTATTGGCCAAAAAGTGTTTATTGCTGAACTAATGCCAAAGTACCCAATTTACGTCAACTTATTAAGTAAAGAGGCGCAAGCCGTGATCGGCAAGGTGCACAATAATACGCGCCCTGCGATTGAACTACTGAAAAAAGAAGGCTTCACCTTTAATGGCTACGTTGACATTTTTGATGCTGGCCCAACGGTAGAAGCAAAAGTAGATAATATTGCAACTATTCGTAATGCCAAAAACTTTACCGTAAAAATCGGTGAAAACAGCGGCGAGACGGCTATCATGCTAGCGAATGACAAACTCAATGATTTTAGAGCAACCGTTGCACAACTAAACCTTGATGAAACAAGCTCTGAGTTGACTTTGCCACAGGCAATGGCCGATGCACTGCACTTACAAGCTGGCGATATAGTTACCGCAACACGTATATAATTTAGGAGAAAGTACATGACTCATCCTGCACAATTTATTAATGGTCAATGGTCGCAAGGCCTAGGCGATGCATTTAATTCAGTAAACCCAGCCAATAACGAAATTATTTGGCAAGCAAACTCAGCCACCAGTGAGCAAGTAGACACCGCTGTTAACTCTGCGCGTGCAGCATTTTATAGCTGGGCTGATAAATCATTTGCAGAACGTTTAGCGATTGTAAAAACTTTTGCCGAAACCCTAAAAGAGCACAGCGAAGAGCTTGCTGTTGTAATAGCCCAAGAAACGGGTAAGCCGTTATGGGAAACTCGCACTGAAGCGGGTGCTATGGTCGGTAAAATAGCTATCTCTGAAAAAGCATTTTTAGAGCGCACTGGCGACGTAGAAAACCCAATGCCGCAAGGTCGTGCAATGATCCGCCATAAACCACATGGTGTAGTGGCGGTATTTGGCCCTTATAACTTCCCTGGTCATTTACCTAATGGCCATATTGTGCCTGCACTTTTGGCGGGCAATACCGTGGTGTTTAAACCATCGGAGCTAACTCCAGCTGTTGCTGAGCTAACGCTTAAGTTATGGGAAAAAGCAGGTTTACCAGCAGGGGTTATTAACCTAGTACAAGGCGAAGTAGCCACAGGTAAGGCTCTTGCTGCTCACAAAGGTATTGATGGCTTATTCTTTACCGGTTCATCACGCACAGGCCATATTCTGCATGAGCAGTTTGCCGGTCAACCAGGTAAAATCTTAGCATTAGAAATGGGTGGTAACAATCCACTGATTATTACTGATGTTGCTGATACTAAAGCCGTTATTCACGATATTATTCAATCAGCATTTATCTCAAGTGGCCAACGATGTACCTGTGCACGCAAGCTGTTTTTACCAGCAGGTGAGCAAGGCGATGCAATTTTAGCCGGTTTAATTACCGCGACTAAAGCCATCAAAGTGGGCAACTACGATGATGTAGAGCAACCGTTTATGGGCTCGATGATCTCATCAGCTGCGGCCGCTGGTATGGTAAAAGCAAAGCAACAACTCGTTGAGCTTGGTGCTGAAGTATTGGTTGAGCTTAAGCATACTGAAAATACAGGTTTTGTAACGCCTGGTATTATTGAGTGCACAGATGTTGCTAACTTCCCAGATGAAGAGCACTTTGGTCCACTATTAAAAGTATTCCGCTTTACAGATTTTGATAGTGCGATTGATAAAGCCAACGATACCAGCTTTGGTTTGTCTGCGGGTTTACTCAGTGATAATGCGGCAGATTACGACCATTTTTTACGTCGTATCCGTGCTGGTATTGTTAACTGGAACCGCCCAATCACCGGTGCCTCAAGTGCAGCTCCTTTTGGTGGTATTGGTGCATCAGGTAATCATCGTGCAAGTGCTTACTATGCAGCTGATTATTGCGCATACCCAGTTGCCTCTGTTGAACTTGAAAAAGTAGCAATGCCAGCAACATTAAGCCCAGGCTTAAAAATCGATTAATCGATTTTGGTCAAATAGTAATAAATAACTAAAAAAGCAGCCAAGGCTGCTTTTTTTGTATTGGTTAATGCTCAAAGGTAGCAATTAAAAGCGCTTTCTGCTTAAATCAATACAGTCGTTTTAATTAGGTGTGGATAATTATGGTTTTAGATAGGCAAGGATATGATGACCTCATCATGTATCTTACTCAAAATTTAGCATTATTTGAGAAGTCCGGCGAAATAAAACCAGGCGCTCCTACTATTATGGAGCTAATAGAAGATGATATTGCTGAAAATGTTATGTTGTTATGCCAGCAACACACAGATCTTTCTACTGAACAGCGTAGTCAAATTGTGCGTGAAGTAGATGGCATTGTATACGACTTACAAGAAGTCCTCAGCAGCGTCACCAGTAATCAAGTGACAATAGAGCAACATGCATTTATCGATGAATTTGCCGCATTGGTGAAAAACCTCTTTGATAGCGCAGTTGTTGAAAGTGCTTGAATACATCGTTTTTAATTTGCAACTGCGTGTGACTTCCTTACAATCAAGGAAATAACTTCTTTGAGAGTAATAAAATGCAAGCGAATGTGAAATGGGTTGAAGGCGATACTTTTTTAGGGCGTTCTAATTCTGGCCACAATGTTGTGTTTGATGCTGGTAGCGATAGCGCCGCACCAAGCCCAATGGAAATGGTATTAATGTCAGTTGGCTGCTGTTCATCGGTTGATGTAGTCAGTATTCTAAAAAAAGCTAAACAACAGTTTTCAGATGTGCAAGTGCAATTGAGTGCTGAACGCGCAGAGTCCGCTCCGCGAGTATTCACTAAGATTAACTTACACTTTGTTGTGACTGGCGATAACGTTTCAGAAAAGCACCTTGCGCGTGCCGTTCAACTATCTGCAGAGAAGTATTGTTCAGTAGCATTAATGCTTGATAAAACAGTAGAAATTACCCACACACACGAAGTTATACAAGAACAGGGAAAATAACGCTTTTTCCTGAGGTGAAATTCGTATAAAATCCGCGAACTTTTCATTCTGCTCTGGCAGATTTCACTTGTTTATAGGTTGGTTTATCATGAACAAACCCTTCGATAAAATTAAACTTCATGGCTTTAATAACTTAACCAAAAGTTTAAGCTTTAGTATTTACGATATTTGCTATGCAAAGACTGAGCAACAACGTAAAGAATATATTGAATATATCGACGAACAGTACAGTGCTGATCGACTAACCGATATTTTAGGTGAAGTAGTAGACATTATCGGTGCGAATATTTTAAATGTTTCGCGTCAAGATTACGATCCTCAAGGTGCTAGTGTAACAATTCTGATCTCAGAAGAGCCAATTGAGCAGCAGCAAACTTATGAAGTTGATGAAGCACCAGGACCATTACCTGAAACAGTTGTTGCTCATTTAGATAAAAGCCACATCTGCGTTCATACCTATCCTGAAGCTCACCCTGATGATGGTATTTGTACTTTCCGTGCCGATATCGAAGTATCAACCTGTGGCATTATTTCGCCATTAAAAGCGTTAAACTTCCTAATTCATAGCTTAGAGTCAGATGTTGTAACAATTGACTACCGAGTGCGTGGTTTTACCCGTGACGTAGATGGTGTTAAGCACTATATCGATCACGCGATCAACTCAATTCAAAACTACATGACCGAAGATACCAAAGAAGCGTACCAAATGATGGACGTGAATGTGTATCAAGAAAACTTGTTCCACACTAAGATGATGCTAAAAGAAACAGACCTAAATACTTATTTATTTGGTGTTACTACTAGTGATTTATCTGAAGACGAAGAAGAAGCAATTCGTTCTAAATTAACACGTGAAATGCAAGAAATCTTTTACGGCCGTAACCTGCCGGAAGCAGAATAAACTCACTTAATTAGTAAGTTTTAAAAAACGGCGCGCAATGTAAATTGCGCGCCGTTTTTTATTAAAGTTGCTAAATGCAGCAACAAAAGCAAACGAAAAGACCATCCTTCCTAAGTATACCTCCTAAATTAGCCTGAAAATGTTGGTGACGACATTCCTTGACGCTAGCAGCTGTGGCTAATAGTCTAAGTAAACAGCCCGTCTTCTATTATGGATCAATATGCAGAATCAAGGCCTAGCACAGCAACTATTTTTGGCAAAGCAGGTGAGGGAGCACGAAGCAAAAGCAGCGACCTTGGCAGGCGTTAGCATGTTCACTTTGATGGAGCGCGCAGGGCATGCGGTATTCTCGCAGTGTATCGAGCATTTTCCGAATGCTCAGCGCTACTTTATTCTGGTCGGTTATGGTAATAATGCGGGCGATGGCTATATTGTGGCAAGCCTTGCCAAGCAAGTCGGTAAGGAAGTCATTGTACTTGCAGCCGATACCAGTAGACATCTCACCGGGGATGCGCTTACAGCTCAGCAACGTTGGCAAGCATTGGGGGGCGAAGTTGAAAGTTACACGCAAGGTCGCCTCAATAATGCCGATATTATTATTGATGGTTTGTTAGGTACCGGAATTAATAGTCAAGTTCGTCCGCCATTTTTAACGATGATTGAAGATGCCAACGCGCAACCTAGCGCAATAGTGGCAATTGATTTACCTTCAGGCATAGACGCCGACACCGGGCAGCCACTTGGCATCGTTATTCAGGCTACTATTACCGTTACTTTTGTGGGGATTAAACAAGGCTTAGTAACCGGTGCCGGGCGAAGTGCTGCAGGAAAAATCATTTTTAATGATTTAGGGATCGCAGAATCATTTACCAAGTTAGTGGATGCTAGCGCAACACTTATCAATATCACTAGTTTTAAACCACTTGCTGCACGAAGTCGCAATAGCCATAAAGGGAACCACGGCAAGCTGTTATGCGTCGGTGGGAATCAAGGTACTAGCGGGGCCATTCGTTTATCAAGTGAAGCAGCACTTCGTACAGGCGCTGCAATGGTGCGTGTTTATACTCATCAAAGCAGTGTACAAGTCGTTAGTAGTGGTCGCCCTGAATTAATGGTCAGTTGCGACAGTTTATCCGCAGCCCTTGAATGGGCAAATTGTGTCATTATTGGTCCAGGTCTTGGTCAGGATAGTTGGGCGCAAACGACATTTGAGCAGGTTATACAATATTGCTTAGCAAATAATTTACCATTAGTTATTGATGCTGATGGCTTAAATTTGTTGGCTAAGCATGCTTTAGAGTATCGCCTTAAAAATTGCATAATAACCCCGCATGCTGGTGAAGCCTCACGGCTAATGAAAGTTTCAATTGCTGAGATTGAAGCAAATCGCTTTCAATCTGCTACGGATTTAGCTAAACGTTATACCAGTACCAGTGTGCTGAAAGGCGCGGGTAGCCTGATCGCCAACGGGCAGCAAACTTGGTTGTGCGAAAATGGTAATCCAGCGCTTGCCGTTGGTGGCAGTGGTGATGTGCTTACCGGCATTATAGGTGCGTTACTTGCTCAAGGTTTCGCTGTTGATCAAGCCGCATGTTACGGTGTGTCATTGCACGCTAAAGCAGCCGATATTTTGGCAGAACGCGAAGGGGAGCGCGGTATGTTGCCAAGTGATTTATTTGCTATTGTTAGGCAGCTCATTAATGGTAAATAGCGGTTAAATATACTTTTTGGTCACTATTTTTAGGAACTCGTTTTGCTAAATACAGCACAGTCCCTATACTCTAATTTGCGCGGCTATTATTTACTACTGAGGTAAAAAGAAGATGTTGATACAAAAAAAAATGTACCTAGGGAGTTTTCTGCTGCTGTTGTTTGCTTTAATTATTCTGTCAGGAATAATGCAGCTAGTTGTTACGCCAATCATTAAAAATGACGCTATATCCAGCGCAAAATTACAAGCAAAGGTGATCGGCGAATCGTTAGCAAAAGATTTAGCTAAAAGTGCCACCTTAACGCAAAGCTTAGCCGTGGTAGCCGAGACTTTGCCATTGCAGCAGGCGGCCTTTATTGAAAATATTGCTCCTTTGATTGCAAGTGGCAAAGGTATTGCGGGTGGTGGTATTTGGCCTGAGCCGAATAAAATGCTGCCTTCAGCAGCAAAGGCATCTCTTTTCTGGGCGAAAACAGGTAATGGCCAATATAAACTTTTAGATGATTATAACCAGCCCGACAGCAGCGCGTATCAACAAGAAACCTGGTATAAAAATGCCATTAACGCTAATCGGGGTGAGTGCGTTTGGTCCGAAGCTTATGTAGACACGGTATCGAATGTACCGATGGTTACCTGTTCCGTGAAAATAATCCGTGATAACCAATTTTGGGGGGTTGCCACCTTAGACGTTGAACTGGCATCTATCGAAAGCTCATTGATCGCAGAGAACAATGCTACGGGCACCTATAACTTTATTTTAGATAGCGCTGAGCAATTAGTATCGATTCCATCGATACGCAATACTAACTTAGCAATGATGAGCCTTACTCAGGTTGCCAGTAAAGACAGTAGCTTAAAGCCGTTGGTCAGCGCCTTGCAAAACAGCAATACAACTGTTGCTGAATTTGCCAGTGGTGTGGTTAATAATGACGAATCTATTTTAGTAACTTACTCATTGGCAGAGCAAAATTGGCGCTCTGGGGTTATTATTCCTGCCGCAATTGCCAAGAAAACCGTTAACACCCTCACTTATTATTTATACAGTTCATTTATCGCCCTTATTCTCGCTTTTGTATCAGTATTACTGATTTTTGGTAATCGCCTGGTGCAGCAAATTAACACCACCACAGAGCAAGTTAGAATGTTGGTGCAAGGTCGCACGAATTCAAAACTGGCGGTGCGCGGAAGTGATGAAATGAGCCACTTATGCGAAGCGATTAATGATTATGGCGATCATCTGATTAAGATTTTAGAACAGATCCAAGCAGAAGCCGCTGCGGTTAAAAACAACGCTGAAGCGATGGATACCTTAAGTAATAACAGCCAAATTCGTACCCAAGAGTTGATGGAAGAAAACAACATGTTGGCTGAGGCAATTCATGAAATGTCGATAGCAGCCTCATCAGCCTCACAAGATGTTTTGAGCGTTGCAGATATTACTACGCAATCAGCTGATTTAGTGAATTCTGGTTTTGATGTTATTGAGAAGAATGCCGAATCAATCCAGTTATTATTTGATAAATTAACGGAATCATCAGATGCCATTTCACGGATTGCACAAGACTCAAAACAAGTGGGCTCGGTGCTTGATGTGATCATGAATATTTCAGAACAAACTAATCTACTTGCGCTTAATGCTGCCATTGAAGCCGCTCGAGCAGGTGAATCAGGACGTGGTTTCGCGGTAGTGGCTGATGAAGTTAGAACCTTGGCACATCGTACTCAGCAATCGGCTGGCGAGATTGAAACCATGATCAGCCAATTGCAAGAAGCCGCTAGTCGAGGGGTTAACGTTATTGGGCAATGCCGTGAATACTCTGAAGTAGTGAACGAGCGCTCAGCAACAACACGTGCACAGTATGAAAGTATTGTTACCGCGTTTAATGATATTAAAGAGCGTTCATCAAGCATTGCCGTAGCGACTGAAGAGCAATCACAGGTAACCGAAAATGTGAAAAACTTGGCAGAGCGAATTCGTGAGATCTCTGTGCAAAATGCCAGTGATGCTGAAGAATTTCGTAGCGTCAGCAAAGATTCAAATAGCCAAGCACAGCGTTTATATCAAATTAGTCAGCAATAATGTGATTCATTGATAGTGTTTTTCAAGCATCGTTAGCTGAGAATCTCAGCGCGATGCTTCACCTTCGTCCTCTTCTGGTGGATCGCCGGAGTCTTCTTTGCGTTTACGTTGCTCTTGTTTGGCTTTTTGTACATTCTCAAATTGCGGGGGGGGAATAGGGAATAACGAAATAAGCGGAAAGAACGACAAAAATAAAAAAGCCCCTCGTGACATGGTTTTACCCCAAGCGACAATTTTCATCATGGCCCAAAACACAATCAGCAATAATATGCTCACTACAAGCCAATGCAGTAGTAATGTTCCAAGACTAACCTTATCTAATAAATCCATTTGTTTTTAATATGGTTACTAATAGTTAGTTAATGAGGGTTAATTGAACAATATCAAGTCAACCAGAGGTTCCATATTAAGCCAGTAGGTTATGATTTATTGCGATTAGTGACCTCTCACTGACTGCTTTTAATTTAATTGTAGTAAGTCCCATTTATTACCATACAAATCTTCAAATACCACAACGGTGCCGTATTCTTCTACGCGGGGCTGTTCATTAAAGTTAACGCCATTTTTTTGCATTAATTCATAATCTCGCCAAAAGTCATTGGTATGTAAAAATAAAAACACTCGGCCGCCAGTTTGGTTGCCCACAGCCTCTAACTGCTGTTGAGTACTTGCTTGTGCGAGTAATAAATTAGTGCCATTAGAGTTCGGTGGTGATACTAATACCCAGCGTTTGCCATTACCCTGATCAGTATCTTCGATTAAATCAAACCCCAGTTTTTGAGTGTAAAATGCAATCGCATCATCATAATTCCCTACAACTAATGCCATGCTACCTATATGCTGTTTTATGTTTGTCATTGTCCTACCTTGAAATAATGCAGTGCTTAAAGATGCTTTTTAGCATATAAGAAAATATAACCCGAGGACAAAAGACTGGTACGTTAAGTGCGGTGCTAGATTTATCCGTACGTCTGACTTCAGTCAGAAAGCTTTTCCCGATAAATCTGGCCTTACCAGTGGCTGGCGCTAGGTTTGAAACTTATTATCTTTAAAAACAAAACCCAGCTTTCACTGGGTTTTTAATAACATAAATATTATCGATGTAACTCACCGGCTCGTTCTGGCTGATAAGTGATTGCTTTTATTTTTACTTTTATGAGACCGCCACTTGGTTTTGGCCATTCAATTTCATCACCTTGCGATAGACCAAGTAAGGCGCTACCTACAGGGGCTAAAATTGATATTTTATCAGCACTTGCATCAGCATTTTTTGGATACACTAAGGTCTTAGTGAATTCTTCTTTAGTTGATTCAACAATAAAGTTTACCGTTGAGTTCATAGTAACTACCGTCGAAGGCATATCTTTTGGCTCAACGATTGTTGCGCGGCCAAGTTCAGCTTCAAGTTCTTTTTCGCCAGCAAAGCTTCCTGCTGGTAATGATTCCATTAAATCATACAATCTATCAGCATCGAGTGACGAGATGATCAGTTCAGGCTTTTTATTCATCTTAATATCCTTAATTATGGCTTATAAATAAAATTAACTCTGAGTATGGTTTTGGCATACAGTTAAAAAGCACTGCAATACGCTGGAGTCATTTTATTTGCTACTTTATCGTTGCTCTTAAAGCTAAAAACCCAGCCGAAGCTGGGTTTTTATTTTAGCTAGATGGTTAGGAGATGAATTACATCATGCCGCCCATACCACCCATGCCGCCCATGCCTCCCATATCAGCGCCGCCAGCTTCATCCTTTGGGATTTCAGCTACCATTGCTTCAGTGGTGATCATAAGGCCAGCAATCGAGCCTGCAAATTGTAGTGCAGAGCGCGTTACTTTTGTTGGATCTAGGATACCCATTTCAATCATGTCGTTGTATTCGCCAGTTGCTGCGTTGTAACCGAAGTTACCCGTGCCGCCTTTAACTGCGTTAATAACAACAGACGCTTCGTCACCTGCGTTGGTAACGATTTGACGAAGTGGTGCTTCCATAGCACGTAGTGCTACTTTAATACCGTGGCTTTGATCTTCGTTGTCACCAACTAAATCAACAAGTTTGCTTGCTGCACGTACTAGTGCAACACCACCACCAGGCACTACGCCTTCTTCAACCGCAGCGCGAGTTGCATGAAGTGCATCTTCAACGCGGTCTTTTTTCTCTTTCATTTCGATTTCAGTAGCAGCACCTACTTTGATTACCGCAACACCGCCGGCAAGTTTAGCCATGCGCTCTTGTAGTTTCTCTTTATCGTAGTCTGATGTTGCTTCTTCGATTTGTGCTTTGATTTGCGCAACGCGACCGTTGATGCCAGCTTCTTCGCCTGCACCATCGATGATAGTTGTATCATCTTTAGTGATAACTACGCGCTTTGCAGTACCTAAATCTTCAACTGTCGCTTTTTCAAGTTCCAGGCCGATTTCTTCAGAGATAACCGTACCGCCAGTTAATACTGCGATATCTTGTAGCATTGCTTTACGACGGTCGCCAAAACCAGGTGCTTTAACTGCTGATACTTTAACGATACCGCGCATGTTGTTAACAACTAGAGTAGCTAGTGCTTCGCCTTCAAGGTCTTCAGCAATGATAAGTAATGGTTTGCTTGCTTTAGCAACGGCTTCTAATGTAGGTAGCAACTCACGAATATTAGAGATTTTTTTATCTACAAGTAGAATAAATGGGTTATCTAATTCAACAGCGCCTTTTTCTGCGTTGTTGATGAAATACGGAGATAAGTAACCACGGTCAAACTGCATGCCTTCAACAACATCTAGTTCGTTTTCAAGTGATTGACCTTCTTCAACAGTGATTACACCTGAATTGCGGCCTACTTTTTCCATTGCTTCTGCAATGATGTCGCCAATTTCTTTATCAGAGTTAGCTGAAATAGTACCCACTTGAGCGATTGCTTTTGCATCGGCACATGGTACTGAAAGTTCTTTTAGCTCAGCAACAGCTGCGATGATTGCTTTATCAATACCGCGCTTAAGGTCCATTGGGTTCATGCCCGCAGCAACCGCTTTTAAGCCTTCGTTTACAATTGACTGTGCTAATACTGTTGCAGTAGTTGTACCGTCACCGGCTGCATCGTTTGCTTTAGATGCAACTTCTTTAACCATTTGTGCGCCCATATTTTCAAACTTGTCTTCAAGTTCGATTTCTTTTGCCACTGATACACCATCTTTAGTGATCACTGGAGAGCCAAATGATTTGTCTAGGATTACGTTACGGCCTTTAGGACCTAAAGTTACACGAACTGCGTTTGCTAAGATGTTTACGCCAGCTAGCATTTTAGCGCGTGCGTCACCTGCAAAAAGTACTTCTTTTGCTGCCATGATTAATTTCCTTTGAATTCTGAATGTTTGTTAAACGAAAAGTAGCTTTAGCCTACAATGCCTAAAATATTGTCTTCACGCATGATCAGGTACTCTTGACCTTCGATCTTTTCAGCTTTTTCAACATATGAGCCGAATAACACAGTGTCACCGACTTTAACTTCTAATGCTCTCACATCACCGTTATCTAGAGTACGGCCATTACCCACTGCAATAACTTTACCGCGGGTTGATTTCTCAGCCGCAGAACCAGTTAATACAATACCGCCAGCAGATTTGGTTTCTTCTTCTAGGCGCTCAACGATCACGCGATCATGTAAAGGACGAATGTTCATTTTATTTAGTTCTCCTAACAGTTTCTGAACAGGACAGAAAAAAGCTTTATATGTACCAGTTTGCATTAAACCCTGTGGTTCAAGGCAATTGATTTAGTTGTACTCAGTAATGGGGGTATTGCTTCAAAACCCAAGTGATAAAAATTAAAATTTTTAATCTTTTCTCTCGTACTCACCATCAATAGTGGTCGGCTCACTCATTTTGCGAGGTTCTGGCTCTGCATGGGTGTGCTGATTAAATGCTGTTGGACCTTGTTGCATGCCTGTACTCATACGCACCGTTGCTTGACTAGCAAGGCCTGCAGCTAGTTTATTGCGAATGGCCGGGGTCAATAATAAAAAACCGAATACGTCGGTCATAATGCCTGGAGTTAGCAATAATATGCCGGCGATAATCACACATAAACCGGTAAATAATTCTTTGGCTGGCATTTGCCCTTGTGCCATTTGTGTTTGCACATTTTGCAGTGCGCCCATACCTTGTGTTCTAACTAATTTTGCGCCGAATATTGCGGTTACAATAACCAGTGCAATAGTGGCGAATCCACCAATTACATCAGCTACTTGAATTAACAACGCAATTTCAATAATTGGCACGAGAATAAATAATAAAAACAAAAATCTAAACATAAGGCTCTCTAAATAGTGATCACTCAGTTGAGTTAATGAAATATAAATATGGGTTATCAGGTCTTTTTTCAAGGCTAGTGGTAAAGCTGTGTTGGCTAAATAGCCTGAACTCTGATTAAGCGATTTATTATCCGCAGTTTAGGTTAACTACACTTTGCCTTAGCTATCAGCTACTATGGCATTGGGCAGAGCAATCAATCAAAGGTTCAATATGACGACTCATTTTCGACTTATTTTTACCACTTGCGCAGATGTAAGTGAGGCACGCTCCATGGCTGAGCAATTAGTTAAGCTTAAATTAGCTGCGTGTGTGAACATTCTTCCAAATGTGGAATCTGTTTATATGTGGCAAGGAGAGGTTGCTTATGCAACCGAGTGTAAATTATTAATTAAAACAAAGTCAGAAAAAATGAATGAATTGATTCAAACTATCAAGCAATTACATAGTTATGAAATTCCTGAAATACAGGTTATTGATGTGGCCACTGGCAATTTAGCCTATTTTAATTGGATGGATGAGGTACTTAATTAATGCGTTGTTTTCTTTTATTGCTTTGTGCGTTGTCGTTAATGCCAGCACAGGCTGCAACTAATAATTTATTAAGTGATTTGCTGCAGCCCGCAGAGCAAACATTTTTACCTGTTGATCAGGCATTTTCATTTGATTTTGATCAGCAGGGCAGCACACTTTTTATTGGTTGGGATATTGCGCCGGGATATTACCTATATAAAAAGAAGCTAGAAATCATTGGTAAAGGTGCTGATATTGAAGTGCCCGATCTTGGTAAAGGCGTGATCATTGAAGATGAGTTTTTTGGCAAAACAGCAGTGTTTTTTGATTCACTGAGTGTGATCAGCAAGCTAAGTAATATAGCTGAAGATGGCTTAATTAAAGTACGTTATCAAGGCTGTGCTGAAGCAGGGCTATGTTACCCGCCAGAGATCATCACCATTCCATTGAGTATGATTGCCGGTGAAACCCCTGCAACTGATAATGCAACCGCAGGCAATGCATTAGCTGCGCTTAGCGCTGAATCAGCGGCTGCTACAGAAGATGTTGTAACGCAAGAAGATGACTTAGAAAAAGAATTAAACTTTACTGAAAAACTGGCCTCGCAAGGTTTGTTAGCGAACTTAGCGATTTTCTTTTTGGTCGGTATTGGCTTGGCATTTACGCCATGTGTATTTCCGATGTTTCCTATTTTGTCGAGCCTAATTGCAGGACAAAAAAATCTTTCCACTAAAAAAGCTTTTGCGCTTTCTTTTGTTTATGTGCAGGGTATGGCCGTTACGTATGCGGCGCTGGGCCTTGTGGTTGCATCACTTGGTGGTCAAGTGCAAGGTTATTTGCAGCACCCATATGTATTGATTAGTTTCAGTTTATTATTCGTTTTACTCGCTATGTCGATGTTTGGTTGGTACGAAATAAAGCTCCCTAGCGGCATGATGAATAAGCTCACACAAGTAAGTAATAATCAAAAAGGTGGCAACTACATTGGCGTGTTTTTAATGGGGGTTTTATCGGGCTTAATTGCGTCACCTTGTACCACTGCACCGTTATCAGCTGCGCTATTGTTTGTTGCGCAAAGCGGCGATTATTTAGTTGGCGGCTTAACTTTGTATGTGCTGAGTTTAGGGATGGGTATTCCGCTGCTGTTATTAGGCACCTCCGGCGGTAAATTATTGCCAAAAGCAGGCGGCTGGATGGAACAAGTTAAAACCCTGTTTGGTTTTATCATGCTGGTAGTGCCATTGATCTTGCTTGAACGTATTGTCGATGCAGACATCATATTACTTATGGCGGGCTTATTAGCATTAGCAACGGCCTTGTATTTACATCATTGGCAGAGCGCTCAAACACAAGGTAAGTTAAAAACTGCATTGTGGTTTGTTGCAACGTTATTAGTTGTTAGCGGTGTGAGCTTAACTAAAAACTATATATGGCCCACAGCGCAAGTTGTTAGTGCCGCAAATGGCGAGCAACAAGAGCGCGGCTTTAAATTAGTTGCTGATTTAGCTGAGCTCAAACAAGCAATAAATGATGCAAACAGTGGTGGTCGTTTAGTGATGGTCGATTTATATGCAGATTGGTGTGTTGCGTGTAAAGAGTTCGAGAAATACACTTTTCCTGACGCTAAAGTACAAGGTGAGTTTGCAAACTTTGAGTTGTTAAAAATTGATTTGACCGAAAGTGATGATAAAACAATTGCTGTAATGGAAGAGTTTTCGGTATTTGGTTTACCCAGTATTTTGTTTTTTGATACACAAGGTGAAGAGCTTGCAGCACAGCGTGTGACGGGCTTTTTAAATGCCAAGGACTTTGCTGAGCATTTAGCTAAAGTGAGAAATAGCGCTAAATAAACGTTTTTCGCACCGCTATTTTAAACGCCACTTTATATGAGTGGCGTTTTTGTTTTTGTGGTGGCTACTAGTGATTAGACCAGTATTTTGCTGCTATTTACATCGAACTGGCTATAATAGGTGGTTAACGTGAGAAATACTTGCTATTTTAGTTTTTCCCCTCTACATTTTGCGGGAATTTCTAATCAAAATGGCTTAACTCATTATTTATAGGATTATCGCGTATTATGGCTGCAAAATTTAAACTTTTAGTTATAAATGGCCCTAACTTAAACATGCTGGGTAAGCGTGAACCAGAAAAATACGGTTTACAAACACTGAGTGAGATTATGAGCGAACTAACTGAGTTTGCGCATGGTCTAGATGTTGAGCTAACGCATTTTCAAAGTAATAGTGAGCAAGCTTTAATTGAGCACATACATAGTGCATGGCAGGTCATTGATTACATTATTATCAACCCAGCGGCATTTACGCATACAAGCGTGGCTTTACGTGATGCGTTACTGGCTGTTGATATCCCGTTTTTTGAAGTGCACTTAACTAATGTGCACACGCGGGAAGCGTTTCGTCATCATTCATATTTTTCTGATGTGGCGCAGGGCGTGATATGTGGATTAGGCGCAATGGGTTATCGCGCAGCACTTGAAGCTGCGGTCAATCGGTTGCAAAACTCGAATTAATTTTAAACTAACAAACTAACAGGCGGGTCGTTCATGGATATTCGCAAGATCAAAAAACTAATTGAACTAGTAGAAGAATCAGGTATTGCTGAATTAGAAATCACCGAAGGTGAAGAATCAGTACGTATCAATCGTAATAATATGAGTGCAGGTCCTGCTTACGCTCCGCATTATGCACCACAGTACGCACCAGCACCAGCTCCAGCCCCTGTAGCTGCACCTGTTGCAAGCGCAGAAGCGGCAGCACCTGCCGGTCCTACTGGCCATCAAGTATTATCGCCAATGGTTGGTTCTTTCTATACAGCAGCTTCTCCTGAAGCGCCTTCATATGTAGAAGTGGGTTCACAAGTTAAAGTAGGTGATACGCTTTGTATCATCGAAGCGATGAAAATGATGAACCAAATTGAGTCAGATAAAGCGGGCACCGTGAAAGCGATTTTAGTTGAAAATGGCGAGCCAGTAGAATTTGATCAACCTTTATTCATCATTGAATAATAGCGCAACCTAAAAGGCCAACTCTAATGTTAGATAAAGTAGTCATTGCAAACCGAGGTGAAATTGCACTTCGTATATTGCGCGCCTGCAAAGAGCTTGGGATCAAAACGGTTGCTGTGCATTCAACGGCGGATCGCGATCTTAAGCATGTATTGCTTGCAGATGAAACAATATGTATTGGTAGACCTTCTGCCACTGAAAGTTACTTAGACATTCCGCGCATTATTGCGGCAGCTGAAGTAACCGATGCAGTTGCTATCCACCCGGGTTATGGTTTCCTTGCAGAAAACGCTGATTTTGCTGATCAAGTTGAACAAAGTGGTTTTGTGTTTATTGGTCCGCGCGGCGACACGATTCGTCTAATGGGCGATAAAGTATCTGCAATCGAAGCAATGCGTAAAGCTGGCGTACCATGTGTACCAGGTTCAGATGGTCCGGTATCGGATGATAAAGACCGCAACATGCAAATCGCTAAACGTATCGGTTACCCAGTGATCATCAAAGCCGCTGGTGGCGGTGGTGGTCGTGGTATGCGGGTTGTTCGCAGTGAAGCTGAGTTAATTGACTCAATCGCTTTAACGCAACAAGAAGCAAAACAGTTCTTTGGTAATAGCATGGTTTACATGGAAAAATTCCTTGAAAACCCACGTCATATCGAAGTTCAAGTATTGGCTGACGGGCAAGGTAATGCTGTTCACTTAGGTGAACGTGATTGTTCTATGCAACGTCGTCATCAAAAAGTAGTCGAAGAAGCGCCAGCACCAGGTATTACTGCTGAAGTGCGTAAGTTTATCGGTGAGCGTTGTACGCGTGCATGTATCGAAATCGGTTATCGTGGTGCGGGTACATTTGAGTTCTTATACGAAAATGGTGAGTTCTATTTCATTGAAATGAACACTCGTATTCAGGTTGAGCATCCAGTGACAGAAATGGTTACCGGTGTTGATTTGATCAAAGAGCAGTTAAAAATTGCAGCGGGCCAACCACTATCATTCACGCAAGACGATGTCGTTATTCGTGGTCATGCAATTGAGTGTCGTATTAATGCTGAAGATCCTGAAACGTTTATCCCGTCACCGGGTAAAATTACGCGTTTCCACCCAGCAGGTGGTTTAGGTATTCGTTGGGACAGCCATATTTATGCTGACTACACAGTGCCACCACACTATGATTCAATGATCGGTAAATTAATTACTTACGGTGAAAACCGTAATGTAGCAATTGCCCGTGCACGTAACGCATTGAATGAGCTTGTGATTGACGGTATTAAAACTAATACGTCATTACATAAGCGCATCTTAGCGGATGAAAACTTCCAAAATGGTGGTACTAATATCCACTATCTTGAGAAAAAATTAGGTCTATAGTCCTAATTACAAAAAAAACCGGCAACTTTGCCGGTTTTTTTGTGTCTATAAGTGTCGATTCTCGCCTTAGTAAAATAATCTGGTATGATTAACAAGTTATCGTTTTTAATACTATCCATGAGGTTAGAATGACGCACTGTGTTGGTTTTCAACTCGCTGATGAAGCTGCAACGGTTAAAATGGGCAATCAACTTGCTATGCTAATGGAGCAAGGGGCAGTTATTTACTTACACGGTTATTTGGGAGCAGGCAAAACCACCTTAACACGTGGTGTGATCCAAGGCTTTGGTCATCAAGGCAAAGTTAAGAGTCCAACTTATACGCTGGTGGAGCCTTATGAGTTGGCAACGGCCAATGTTTATCATTTTGATTTATATCGTTTAGGCGACCCAGAAGAATTAGAATACATGGGTATTCGAGATTATTTTTCGCCAACAGCTATTTGTGTGGTGGAATGGCCTGAAAAAGGCGGCGAGTTTATCCCAACACCAGACTTAGATATTACTTTACGTTATGTCGGCGATGCACGAGCAATTGAGATCCAAAGTATTAGCCCGCGTGGTCACAGTATCGTGGATAAACTCAAAAACCATAGTGAATAACAACAAATAACAAGGGTGTGAAGATACCGATGAGTCGAGTTGTCATAAAGTGGATGGGTGCTTTTTTGCTGTTAGCAATCAGTGCTAATCTCTATGCACAAAATACTATCAATAGTGTACGGGTGTGGCCATCGCCAGATAGTACGCGGGTAGTATTCGACTTAACGGATAAGCCCGACTTCAGTTATTTTATGCTAAAAAATCCACTGCGTTTAGTGGTCGATTTAGAAAATACAGACAAAATAAAAGACCTACCAACTATTCCCAGTAAGCATCAAATCGTCAGTAAACTACGTTACTCGAAAGCGAAAAGCAGCCAGGGGGTACGATTTGTTTTTGAGCTTACAGGGGCCGTTAAACCGGTGATTTTTGCATTGGCGCCAACGGGACCTTATAAAAATCGTTTAGTGGTCGACTTATATGACAAAAATCAAGCAGAGCCAGTAGCTGCAACGAGTAATACTGCGGTTAAAAAGCGTGAGCTTAATCAACAACGCGATATTATTATTGCTATTGATGCAGGCCATGGCGGCGAAGACCCTGGGTCAATTGGCCCCTCTGGTACTTATGAAAAAGATATCACATTACAAATTGCCAAACGCTTAGAGCGGATGATTGATGCCGAGCGCGGGATGATTTCGCGAATGGTGCGAAGTGGAGATTACTTTGTCAAACTTAATACCCGCACTAGCCGTGCAAGGCAGAAAAAGGCTGACTTTTTAGTTTCAATTCATGCGGATGCATTTACTAGCCCGCAACCTAATGGCGCCTCTGTTTGGGTGTTATCACTTCGTCGTGCTAATTCAGAAATTGGTAAATGGATAGAAGATAAAGAAAAACATTCAGAGCTACTCGGTGGTGCTGCTGGAGTGATTAAAGACACGGCCAGTGAAAAGTACTTGGCGCAGGCGCTGTTGGATATGTCGATGGATCATTCGATGAAAACCGGTTTCAGCGTTGCTGAAGGCATGGTTCATGAGCTTAAAAAGGTCGCTAAGTTACATAAAAAAGAGCCGCAAGCGGCTAGCCTAGCGGTATTAAAGTCACCAGATATTCCATCTATTTTGGTCGAAACTGGGTTTATTTCAAACCCGCGAGAAGAAAAACTATTAAAAAGTGCTAATCACCAAGAGCGCTTAGCGAAAGCAATATTTACTTCTATCAAAAGCTATTATCTGAAAAATCCTCCGGATGATTCGCTGTTTGCGTCGTTAAAATCGCAATATCCCACTAAACATAAAGTTCGCCCTGGTGAGTCGTTAAGTTTGTTAGCTAGTCGCTATGGGGTATCAGTAGGTAAGCTTAAGCAAGTCAATCAATTAAAATCTAATACCTTGTTTATTGGTCAAGAGTTAGACATTCCGCAAAGTTAAAATCGTTAGGATCAGTATGAGCATTGAAATATTACCCGCGCGATTAGCTAACCAAATTGCTGCGGGCGAAGTGGTTGAGAGACCCGCATCTGTGGTCAAAGAACTCGTTGAAAATAGCCTAGATGCAGGCGCAACACGTATTCAAATTGATATTGAGCGCGGCGGTCATAAGCTTATTCGCATTCGTGATAACGGCTCAGGCATTGATAAAGACGAGCTCACGTTGGCGCTTTCTCGTCATGCTACTAGTAAATTAAAGTCCCTTGATGATTTAGAAAATATTTGTTCTTTGGGCTTTCGCGGCGAAGCATTGGCGTCTATTAGTTCGGTATCGCGTTTGACACTTAGCTCAAAAACCAAACAGCAAGAGGCGGCTTGGCAAGCATTTGCACAGGGGCGAGATATGGCGGTGCAGATTAAACCCACTGCTCACCCTGACGGGACCACCATTGAAGTTAAAGACTTATTTTTTAATACGCCCGCTAGACGTAAATTTTTACGCACCGAAAAAACCGAGTTTACTCACATCGATGAGTTAATAAAGCGTATTGCCCTGAGCCGTTTTGATGTGTCAATTACCCTCACCCATAACGATAAAGTTGTGCGTCAATATCGTGCTAAAACCGACCCTGCACAGGCTATTGCTCGGGTCGCTCAGGTTGCAGGTAAAGCCTTTGCTGAGCAGGGGTTATATATTGAGTCAGGCGATACAGGCTTGCAGCTACATGGTTGGGTGCTACCGGTTGGATCGAGTAATACTACGCAATATACCTATGTAAATAATCGTATGATGCGCGATAAGCTTATTTCTCATGCCATTCGCCAAGCGTTCGAAGAAGTCGCAGGCCAAGAAGAGCTACCGGGCTTTGTTATTTATATCGACATTGATCCGCGTCAAGTGGATGTAAACGTGCATCCTGCGAAACACGAAGTGCGTTTTCATCAAGGTCGCTTAGTGCATGACTTTATTTTGCAGGCAATTAAACAAGTCGTGGTGCCGCTTCAAGATGAGTTTGCTGGTGTTACTAAGCATGTTGATTCGCAACACAGCGATGCTAAAGCAGCGCATACAGCAACACCCGCTCACTCCAGCAATACAGCAGGCAGTTTGTTTGATTATCCTAAGTCGCACTTACAACCAGCGGAGCAAGCTCGCTACGGTGCTAATTTAGCACCTAGTGGTGGTGGATATACAGGTTCAAGCGAGCGAAGTAAGCAAGCGAGCCGGACAAATCATCAAGATGTGAGTGCGTTTTATCAAGGGGTCAATGAGCAACACGCCAGCCATTTTGATCAACCTATTGGCGTTACTCAAGAAGTAGCACCATTGTTACAGACGCAAAGTGCGCAGCCGTTGCTGGTACAAAGTGATGGCGGTTGTGTATTTAGTCTGCAACAGCAATTATATTGCTCACACTTTAAATATTTATTAGTGAATGATTGGCTTGAGCTTATTGCTGAGCAAGGCAGCTTAGAAGGAAAAGCCTTACTATTGCCTGTGCGAGTTAATATCAGTAAAGAAGACAGCCAAAGCTTAACACAGCAACAATCATGGTTTACCTTGCTGGGCTTTGAGTTATTGATTGAAAAGCAATTTGTGATGGTTAAAAAGTTGCCACAGAGTTTGTATCTGCTTGATGTGAGCCAAGCCGTAGATGCGCTATTAAAAGCCACTAAGGCTGAGCTTAATAGTGTGGAGCAATGGCTAAACTGGCAGCTTAGCCAAGTGCCCGAGCGCTTTTTTGCCAGCCAAGCTTTTGCCTTGGCGGTTACGCGAATGCAAAATAATCCGCAAACAATCCAGCGTTTATCTGCAAAAGCAGTTAAAATAGATTTAAGTTATTTTTTAGCACAGTTAGATTAAGGTTATTGAGTTGAGTAATTTACCGGTCATTTTTTTAATGGGCCCAACCGCTGCAGGCAAAACTGCATTAGCAATCGCCTTATGCCAACATTTAAAAACTGAAATAATCAGCGTCGATTCAGCCTTAGTGTATAAAGATATGAACATAGGTACGGCAAAACCTGATCAACATGAGTTAGCGCTTGCGCCACATCATTTAATTGATCTAATCGACCCTAGCGAAAGTTACTCAGTAGCTGATTTTCGTCGTGATGCAATTGAAAAGATTGACCAATTGCACCAACAAGGTAAAGTGCCTGTATTAGTTGGTGGTACAATGATGTACTTTAAAGCGTTAATTGATGGATTATCGCCATTACCTGAAGCATGCCCAGTGGTACGAGCAGAGCTTGAGCAACAAGCCAAGCAACATGGCTGGCCGGCACTTTATAAAGAGCTTGAGATAATTGATCCGCAAGCGGCACAAAAAATGAGCGAGAATGACTCGCAACGCATTAACCGCGCCCTTGAAGTTTACCGATTAACGGGTAAAACAATGACTGAATTACAAAAAAGTAAGCAGCCGAGTTTACCGTATACTTTTCATCAATTTGCTATTGCGCCTGATGATCGCGCCGATTTACACCAGCGAATTGAACAAAGGTTTAAAATAATGCTTGAGCAGGGGTTTGAAAATGAAGTTTCATCCCTATATCAACGTAAGGATTTACACCCTAACTTACCTTCCATTCGTTGCGTGGGTTATAGACAAATGTGGGATTACATTGCTGGCGAGATTGATTACGATGAAATGGTCTTTCGCGGTATTGCAGCAACACGACAGCTTGCTAAGCGTCAATTGACGTGGCTAAGAGGTTGGCCCGATGTAACGTGGTTAACAACGGGTGATGAAGAAAACTTGCAACGTGTTGTAAGTTCGCTAAGCTAGTAGTAGTTGAAATTTTTTAGCTTTGTTAAATGAGTTCAGCCACTTAATTATAATAACACCTAGAACGAAGGAAAATAACATGGCAAAAGGCCAATCGTTACAAGACCCATTTTTGAATGCGCTACGTCGTGAGCGTATTCCAGTATCAATCTTTTTGGTTAATGGCATCAAACTACAAGGTAAGATCCAGTCATTTGATCAATTTGTTATTTTACTAGAAAACACCGTGAATCAAATGGTGTATAAACATGCGATTTCTACCGTAGTTCCTGCTCGTGCTGTTAACTTCCAAGGTATTCAAGGAAGCGAAGACGGTGAAGAGCCTGAAGCTGGAAATTTTTAAATTAGGAGCATAATGTTTGTTTGACCGTTATGAAGCCGGCGAACAGGCAGTCTTAGTTCATATCGACTTTCCAAAAGAAGGGGATCGTGAAGATCTTCATGAATTGGAAATGTTGGTATCTTCTGCTGGTGTTAGCAGTTTGGCGGTTGTGCAAGGCAGCCGTCAAGCACCACATCCGAAACTATTCGTCGGTACCGGAAAGGCTGAAGAAATCGCTGAGATTGTCAAAATCCACAACGCAGATGTCGTCATTTTTAATCATCAACTCAGACCGTCACAGGAACGCAATTTAGAACGCGTTTGCCAATGTCGTGTGCTTGATAGAACGACGCTTATTCTTGATATTTTTGCGCAACGTGCACGTACCCATGAAGGTAAGTTGCAGGTTGAGCTAGCACAATTGCGTCATATGTCGACGCGTTTGATCCGAGGCTGGACGCATCTTGAACGCCAAAAAGGCGGGATCGGTTTGCGCGGGCCTGGTGAAACTCAGCTAGAAACAGATCGACGTTTATTGCGAGTTCGTATTCAAAGTATTCGCGCGCGTTTAGAGAAAGTGGCAGTGCAGCGTGAGCAAGGTAGACGTGCTCGTAACCGCAATGAAATTCCTACGGTGTCGTTGGTAGGGTATACCAATGCGGGTAAGTCGACGCTATTTAATCGCATTACTAACTCTAATGTGTATGCTGCTGATCAACTGTTCGCGACGCTTGATCCAACTTTACGCAAACTCGAAATAGAAGATGTTGGTTCGATAATTTTAGCCGATACCGTTGGCTTTATCCGCCATTTACCCCATGACTTAGTTGCCGCATTTAAAGCGACGCTAACCGAAACTCGTGAAGCTGATTTACAACTTCATGTGGTCGATGTTGCGGATCATCGTCGTAAAGAGAATATTGAACAGGTACAATCGGTTCTTAAAGAAATAGAAGCTGATGAAGTGCCGCAATTGTTGGTTTACAACAAAATTGATGCGCTTGAAGATATTGAACCACGTATTGACCGTGATGATGAAGGCATGCCTATTAGAGTATGGTTGTCGGCACACAGTGGCGCAGGGTGTGAACTATTGTCTGAAGCTATCAGCGAGCTGTTAGCAAAGAAAATGTTTGTTCATACGCTTAAATTAGCTCCGCAATATGGTCGTTTACGTGCTGCGTTGTTCAATTTAAATGCCGTGCATCAAGAAGACTTTGATGAACAGGGTCATTGGTTACTTGCTACTCGACTGCCTATGGTAGAATGGAATCGTTTAAGAAAAGAGTTTGGTCCTGAAATCGACGCTTTTATTTCGTAATTCGAAAAAACTACTGCACAATGTCATTTTTAGTATGAGAACTGCGGTATTTTTGTTAGATTTAACGTAATTACCTAAATTATTTAGATAACAATGGAGTATAGCTATGGCCTGGAATGAACCGGGTAATAATGGCAATGACAAAGATCCGTGGAACAAAAAAGGCGGACGTGATCAAGGCCCACCTGACTTAGACGAGGTGTTTCGTAAATTCAGCAGCAAGTTTGGTGGCTTATTTGGCGGTAATAAATCCGGCAATGGCGGCGGCGGACTTGGTGGAGCTGGTCTTTCATTTGTACTGATCATTGCTGCAATTGTATGGGCATTGAGCGGTATTTATACCGTGAAAGAAGCAGAGCGCGGCATCGTTTTACATTTTGGTCAATTTGACCGCATTGCAGATCCAGGTCTGCGTTGGAAAATGACGTTTATTGAAACGGTAATTCCGGTAGATATTGAAGCCGTTCGCTCATTATCGACGTCTGGTTTTATGCTCACTGAAGATGAAAACGTGGTAAGCGTTGAGTTTCAGGTGCAATACCGTGTAATTGACCCTTTCCTATACAAATTTAGTGTAACTAATGCTGATTCTAGCTTAGAAGAAGCGCTAGAGAGTGCACTGCGTTATGTTGTTGGTCATTCAAAAATGGACCAAGTATTAACAAATGGCCGTGAGGTTGTGCGTCAAAATACCTGGGATGAACTGAATAAAATCATCGAACCGTATAACTTAGGCTTGATCGTAACTGACGTTAACTTTAAAGACTCACGCCCACCGGCTGAAGTTAAAGACGCGTTTGATGATGCCATTGCCGCACAAGAAGATGAACAACGTTTTATTCGTGAAGCTGAAGCATACGCGCGTGAAATTGAGCCACGTGCTCGTGGTCAAGTTACCCGTATGACGCAAGAAGCTGAAGGTTACGGCGAGCGCATTATTTTAGAAGCACAAGGTGAAGTCGCGCGTTTTGAAAAGCTATTACCTGAATATCAGGCTGCTAAGCGTGTAACCCGTGAGCGTTTATATATTGATGCCATGGAAGAAGTGCTAGGTAACAGTTCAAAAGTGTTAGTTGATGTTAAGGGCGGCAATAATATGATGTATTTACCGCTTGATAAAATCATGGATAAGCAAGGGAACGCAACCCGTGTTGCATTACCTAGCTCAAGTGATATTAACGACTTACGCAATAAAGTTAATACATCGCGCAATAGCACTGTGAACTCAAGTTCAGACCGCTTTGGTGCTGATCGCTTTAACGACGGGAGATAAGCGCAATGAAAAACTTTAGTTTAGTTATATTACTAGCGGCCGTTGTGTTGTCTTTTTCGTCAGTGTTCGTAGTACCTGAAGGGCAAAAAGCAATTGTTATGCTATTCAGCAAAGTGCAAAAAGACAGTGATGATAAAGCAATTGTTTATGGTCCTGGCTTACAATTCAAAGTACCTTTCTTTAGTCAAGTACGTCGTATTGATGCGCGTATTCAGACATTAGATGGTGCACCGGATCGTTTTGTTACTAGCGAGAAAAAAGACTTAATAGTTGATTCGTTTGTAAAATGGCGTGTTAGTGATTTTAGTGCTTTTTACTTACGTGCCCGTGGTGATAAGCAATACGCTGAAGCACTACTTAAGCAAAAAGTAAATAATGGTCTACGTACTAACTTTGGTTCACGTACTATCCGTGAGATTGTTTCCGGTGAACGTAGCGAGTTAATGGAAGAAGCATTAGTTCAAGCTTCTGAAAGTGCTCAAGAGCTAGGTATTGAAGTACTTGATGTACGTGTTAAGCAAATCAATTTACCGTCAGAAGTGAGTAATTCGATTTACCAACGTATGCGTGCAGAGCGTACTGCTGTTGCTAAAGAGCATCGCTCTGAAGGTCAAGAAAAAGCCGAAACGATTCGTGCTGACATTGACCGTCGTGTCACAGTAATGCTGGCTGATGCTGAGCGTAATGCCCGTACCGTTCGCGGTGAAGGCGATGCAAAAGCTGCGGCTATTTATGCCAATGCGTACAATAAAGATGCTGAATTCTTTGGTTTTGTACGTTCATTAGAGGCCTATAAAAAGACCTTTAAAGATAAGCAAGACGTAATGGTATTATCACCAGACAGTGACTTCTTTAGATATATGAAAGGTGCTGCAGCGCAGTAATCTTTTTCTAAATCTAGCACAAATCCAAACCCTGTGTATGCAGGGTTTTTCTTTTAGTAAGATGAATTTTTATGAGTAACTTAATGTTATTCAACCAGTTAATTTTTATTGCAAAGGTCGTTGTACGACTGCGCAGAAAAAATAACCTAAACGGGGGTGATCTTTCCCCTCATTATCTGGTAAAATCTCGTCCTAATTTTTTCTAAGTGAATTTACAATGGGTAAAAACGTTGTTGTATTAGGCACCCAATGGGGTGACGAAGGTAAGGGTAAGGTAGTTGACCTCCTTACAGACAAAGCATCTTTAGTAGTTCGTTACCAAGGTGGCCATAACGCTGGTCATACACTGGTAATCGAAGGTGAAAAGACAGTTTTACACCTTATTCCATCGGGTGTATTACGTGACAATGTTAAGTGTGTGATTGGTAATGGTGTTGTTGTTTCACCAGAAGCGCTAATGAAAGAGATTGGCATGCTTGAAGAACGTGGCGTACCAGTACGTGAACGTTTATTGATCAGTGAAGCATGTCCGCTTATTTTGCCTTTCCACATCGCATTAGATGTAGCTCGTGAAAAAGCACGTGGTAATAAAGCGATTGGTACAACAGGTCGCGGCATAGGTCCTGCTTATGAAGATAAAGTAGCCCGTCGTGGTTTGCGTATCGGTGACTTATTCAACCCTGAATTATTCGCTGCGAAGCTTAAAGAAGTATTGGAATACCATAACTTCACTTTAGTAAATTATTACAAAGTAGATGCGGTAGATTTCCAACAGACGTTTGATGATGCAATGGCTGTTGCAGATATCCTTAAAGCAATGGTTGTTGACGTAACTGAGTTACTTGATCAAACGCGTCTAGCGGGCGACAACATCTTGTTTGAAGGCGCGCAAGGTACATTACTTGATATCGATCACGGTACTTACCCATATGTAACGTCTTCAAATACAACTGCTGGTGGCGTTGCTACAGGTGCTGGTTTTGGTCCGTTAAATCTTGATTATGTACTAGGTATTATCAAAGCTTACACCACGCGTGTTGGTTCTGGTCCTTTCCCTACCGAGCTTTACGACGGTTTAGAAAAACAAGACCCAGTTGGTAAGCACTTAGGTACCGTAGGTCATGAGTTTGGTGCAACGACTGGTCGCTTACGTCGTACTGGTTGGTTAGATGCTGTGGCTATGCGCCGTGCAGTACAAATTAACTCTATCTCAGGTTTTTGTTTAACTAAACTAGACGTGTTAGATGGTCTAGAAACACTAAAAATCTGTACTGGTTATCAGTTAGAAGATGGCACTATCACTAATGTGACGCCACTTGCTGCTGAAGGTTATGATAAAGTAACGCCAGTTTATGAAGAGATGCCTGGTTGGACTGAAAATACAGTGGGTGCTACTACTGTTGAGCAGCTACCAAAAGCGGCACTTGATTACATCAAACGCATTGAAGAAATCACCGGTGTACCTGTTGATATTATTTCTACAGGTCCTGACCGTGTAGAAACTATGGTATTACGCAGTCCGTTTGCATAATTACTAATAGTACTAAAAAAGCTGCCTTGTGCAGCTTTTTTTGTGTCTGGGGATAGTGTTTATAATAAATAAGCTATTTATAAATTTCATTATGGAACGATCTTTGTATAAACTTTAGCAAGATGGTTTTTAATTTAAAGTGACCTAAATGCGTTTGTTAACTTGTTTATCATTAGTGCCGTTATCGTTTTTACTGGCAAGCCACGCCAAGTCTGAAGAGACCATAGCTGCCGTGCCACTATATACAGAAACTGAGCTGCTCGCTTTGATCAATAGTAATACACACCTTGCACGAGTAAAAGCAGATGACTGTCAGTTAGTACAAGATATCGAAGCACGAGCCAATAAAATGGCACTGCCTTCTTATCAATTTTTATATGGCGATATGCTGGCGTATGCGGTGTGTGTTGATCGTAATGTAGAGCTTGGTGTGTATTATATGCGTCAAGCAGCGCAGCAAGGCTTAGCGGCGGCATTAGAGCAACTCGGGCGATACTATGACACGGGTCGATTGGTGCAAAAGGATAAAGCGCTTGCTGTGACTTACCTACGTGAAGCTTCATCACAAGGTAATTTAAAAGCACAATTGCGGTTAGTTAATTTATTTAATCAAGGCTATGGCAGTCCACGTGATTACGAAGACGCATATCGTTGGTTATTTCATAGTATGGTTGCAGATAAAGCAACCCATAAAAAGATTGAACGCTCGCTAGCCCAATTGGCGCAAAAAATGCCCGATAGTGTTGTCGCGCGAGCACGCTTGCCGATGTAGGTATGAGCTGATCAGTTAGCAAGTTGAAAGTAAAAGGGCTAGGTGTGATACCTAGCCCTTTTCGTTTTACTCTTTTATTTCTTTCGGTTCTTTGTTTTTGCCATTATTAGGATCTTTCAATACCGACATTTTTGGTGGCAGCATCGCGACGACACGTTCACCTTCTTGCGGCGGTTTTTCCATATTAATAGTAAACGGACGCAGTTTGATAGGGCTATCATCATCACTGTCTTTGTCACCATTGAGGATGAATAACGGAATTGCATCGCTGTTCATCTCTTGGTATTTGCCCCAGTTAAACTCTTCAGAAATTCGCGTTACACTGACCTTGCCGCCTTTGGCAATTAAGCTACTTAAACGTGCATAAGAGCCGCTATCACCAAACAAAATTTGCCGAGATAGAAACGTCGCGCTGTCTTTGTTTGCTTTGGCGTGAGAGGTAGAAGAACGCAATGAAAAGACGTTCTTTTCATTCAATAAATGTGAAAAATACTGCACGCCTAGCGCGTTATGATGGCGGTTTGGCGAAAGCGCCATTACGCTGCGTAGAGTTGTCAGGGGTAAGTAACGTTCAGCATGTTCTGATTGCGGGTTACCATAATAACAAGGCAGCCCATCCATACGTGCCATGCGGCAGTTTTCCCAAGCTGGATCTGATAAGTGTACTTGAATATTTTGCTCTTTTAGCCCACAAGCAATGGCACGAGCGACATGGTTTGCACCAATGATCAAAATAGTATTAGGTGAAGGCTGACGAACACCTAATAGCTTCGCAATCGGAATCGCAGTTAAGCTTTGCAGAACTACTGTGATAATAATAACGGTAAAAATCAGTGGCACCATTTTCTCGGCGTCAGCAACACCAGCTTCCATCATACTAATAGCAAAAACAGAGCCTACCGCTGCTGCGACAATACCGCGCGGAGCAATCCACGCGAGTACTAAGCGAGATTTAATTGGTAGCTCAGTGCCGAAAGTGGAGATCGCAATACACAATGGGCGAGCGATAAATAATACGATAGCCAAAAAGATAAACACATCGGCATCAAGCATCATTAAATCAGCTAATTCTAAACGCGCAGCAAGCAAAATGAATAAGGTTGAAATTAAGATCATAGACAGATCTTCTTTAAACTCTAAAACAGAATCAATTTCTAAATCGTCTTGGTTCGCTAACCAAATACCAAATACAGTAACCGCTAATAGACCTGACTCATGGCTCAAATGATTTGAGACTGTAAAGCTAATAAGTACCAGAGCTAAGATGCCGAATTTATGTAATTCAAATGGTAGCCATTCGCGGCGGATCAGTAACGTTGTAAGCCAACCTGCGACCACGCCAATAGATAAACCGACTCCTAAGGTTTTAAACAAGGCGATTACGGTATGGATAAACACTTCACCTTGACCAACTAGCATTACCGCTTCAAATACTAAAACCGCAAATAAAGCACCAATTGGGTCAATAACAATGCCCTCCCAGCGTAGTATGCGATCAATGTCTTGGGTTGGCCGCATTGAGTTTAATAGCGGTGCAATAACTGTTGGGCCAGTAACAACCAATACCGCACCGAGCACCGCTGCTACACGCCAGTTGAGTTCTAAAATCCAATAGGCACTTAGGCTTATCACTATACAAGTCGTAATCATGCCAATAGAGCACAAGTTACGGACTACCTTGCCAATACCTTTGAGTTCTCGAAAGTGTAGAGTTAAAGAACCTTCAAATAAGATCACCGCAACACTGAGCGAGACCACAGGAAAGAGTAAATCACCAAGCAGTGCATCTGGATCAAGTAAACCCGTAGCAGGGCCAAGCAATAGGCCTGTAAGTAACAAAAATAAAATAGCTGGGACACGAAAACCCCATGCTATCCATTGGGCGAGAACCGAACATAGAGCGATCCCTGCGATATAAATAGCTGACATAGATGAAGTATTCCTTATTTATTACAACAGTTAGGAGTAAACCTTTCGATACTTATAATACAGGGGTATACACGTGTATGTTAATTTTTCCTAATAGAATTTTAGCTGTTTACGAACTTATTTGTAGAAGAAATGATAATTTATTGGTTTTGAAATATTTGAAACAAATTAAACTCTGTTTAACTAACTGAATCTTATAGACTTTAAAATTTATTAGCTGCAATAGTAAGCCGAGTGAATAAAATATAGTCTTGATCTTTAGGCTAAAAGTAGCGTAATATAGTTAGTGTTCAAACAATTAGTCATCTAATTAGTTACTTGTTAGGTCTAAGCGAATACATATAGTTATTTTTAAGTTGCTTTAAATTACAACAACTTAGATTGAGGTCACTATATTTATATGCTTAAAAATCAATTTGTTAATTGTTTTGAATGCAGTTTGTACAATTTTACTCATTTTTAGTAATTAGTTAATTTGAACATAAATTACATTTTATTGTGATTCATATTGTTTGAGTTGAACTGTTACTTACTCAATATTTGACACCCATCGTGGTGAGCAAATCTCGGTCCTTGAGTCATCACCCTATCTGTTGGTGTACCAGACTTTAGAGGCTCTATGTATGTTGTTAATAAAAAAGCTTCACACAGCTTTTTACAGCGATGCATAAACAACACTTTTTATTTACTTTATAACTGTTCAGTCTTAATGATTGAGCCAAAGTTATGCTATATCTAACGCACTTTGTTAATTAACTAAGTGAGCGTTTCCGGCTGAGTATTAAAAAGTGATGGCTAAAGAAAGTGAGCAAAAGCAAGTGCAAATTGTTAACTCGTAACCTAGGTAAACACTAGGTGGTTGTTTTCAGATTTATCCAAACTAGGGTAAGTCACAGTTAAAATGGAAAGTTGAACATTTATGCAAAAGTTAAATTGGCGACGTATCGTATTAAAAGTAGGTAGCGCATTGATTGCACCTGATCAAGATGGTTGTCGCTCACGCTATTTATTAACCATCGCTCAGTTTATTGTTCGTTGTCGTAGTCAAGGAATTGAAGTTATTTTAGTTTCGTCAGGCTCAGTTGCCGCTGGCGCGCATTTATTTCCGAAGACACAAGAGCGCACTGTGGCAATGAAAAAAGCCATGGCAGCAGCAGGGCAAACCGAAATGATGGCTATGTGGGACCGCTTTTTTGATTTCCCATCGGCGCAGATTTTATTAACTCATGGTGACTTACGTGACCGTGAGCGTTATGAGAGTATTAGAGAAACTGTTTTCACTTTGTTGGATCATGGTGTGCTGCCAATCATGAATGAAAATGATACGGTGACAACTGATGATTTAAAAGTCGGTGATAATGATAACTTATCGGCAATGGTCGCTGCAGCAGCTGATGCTGATGCATTGATGATTTTTTCAGATGTGGATGGGCTTTATGATAAAAACCCTAATCTGCACGATGATGCAATATTACTGCCTGAAATTAAATCAATTGATGAATCAATCTATGCTATGGCAGGATCTGCTACCAGTGCGGTTGGTACAGGTGGTATGAAAACTAAAATTGAAGCAGCTGAAAAAGCGACTTCACATGGTATTACTACTTATATAATTAATGGTTTTAAAGAGCAGACATTTACAAAACTGCTGGAAGGTGAGAACCCAGGTACTATTTTCTTACCATACGAAAAACCGATGCAAGAAGCTGTTCACTGGATGACTCATACTGCAAGTGAGCAAGGTGAAGTCGTTGTCGCAGGTTCATACGATGAATCTTTAGAAGGTGAAACTGGCTGTATCCGTGGCGATGAAATTGTCGCAGTGCATGGTGAGTTTGCAATTGGCGATACCATTTTGGTACGTAGCAGCGACGGCACTCGATTAGCCAAAGCAACTGCAAATTACAGTAGTTGTTTATTGAATTTTATAGCTGATAACGAACAAAGCGAATTTAGCGACAAGATGCAAGATTCGATTGGTCCCGTTATTTCAGAGAAAGATATCGCATTATTGGAGAAGTCATGAGTTTAATTACAGATATTTCACGTCAGGCAGCAAAAGCGGCACATCAGTTAGCCTTACTCGATACCGAGACTAAAAATCAGGTGCTACTGGATATGGCTGCAGCATTACGCCAACAAAAAGCATTTATTATTAAAGAAAACGAAAGTGATTTAGCCGCAGCCCGTGATAACAATCTAGCAGCCGCTATGATTGACCGTTTAACGCTTAATGACGAACGTATTGAAGCGATGGCTGAAGGCATTGAAGTGATTGTAAGCCTTGATGATCCGGTGGGTCAATTACGCGATATTACTGAACGTCCTAACGGGATTAAAATTCGTAAAATGCGCGTACCACTTGGTGTGGTATGTATGATTTATGAAGCGCGTCCAAATGTAACCGCTGATGCTGGAGCGTTATGCTTCAAATCAGGTAATGGGGTTATTTTACGTGGTGGTAAAGAGGCGCTTAAAAGCTCGCAAGCAATTGCTAGTGTTATGCATCAAGTATTAGAGCAGCATAATTTACCGGCAGCGTTAATCTCCGTTATTCCAGATCCAGACCGCGGATTATTAATGGAATTGATGCAGCAACGTGACAGCATTGACTTAATTATTCCACGCGGCGGCGAAGGGCTAATTAACTTTGTAACAGATAACAGTACAATTCCTGTGATCCAGCATTTTAAAGGTGTATGTCATTTATACGTGGATAAAGACGCTGACTTAGAAGTGGCGATTAACTTGCTACTGAACGGTAAAACTCAGCGTACTGGCGTATGTAATGCATTAGAAGGACTTGTCGTTCATCAGGATGTTGCCGATGAGTTTTTAAATTTATGTGCTGTTGTATTACGCCAAGAAGGTGTAAAAATAAATGCAGATAGCCAAGCCGCACAATATTTTGATGATGCAACAGTGCTTGCGCCAGAGGAATTTGGCGAAGAATATTTAGATTTAGAAATCGCGATTCGTGTAGTACCGGATTTTGCTGGTGCAATTGAGCATATTGCGCAATTTGGTTCAAACCATACGGAAGTTATTTGCACTAAAAACCAAGCCGCGGCTGAATTGTTCCAGCGCAGTGTTGATGCCTCAGTAGTGATGGTTAATACCTCATCACGCTTCTCTGATGGTTCACAGTTAGGTTTAGGTGCAGAGATTGGTATCGCAACGTCAAAACTACACGCTTACGGTCCAATGGGCTTAGAATCATTAACGACGGAGAAATACCTCGTCAATGGTGTAGGTCAAATTCGCGAATAATTGGTAGTCGAATAACCAAATTAAAATGCCGAGTTTATGCTCGGCATTTTTGATCGTAAATACCATGCAGCGCACAACTGATAGCTAAAAAATAACTAACATAAAATAAACAGTTTTTTGATTAAAATGACAAAAATTTAAAAATTGAATTTGGCATGAGAGCCATAGTGATAAAAATTGAAGAGTAGGAAAGTGGTGGAGCTAAGCAGGATCGAACTGCTGACCTCCTGCGTGCAAGGCAGGCGCTCTCCCAGCTGAGCTATAGCCCCACATTCCTAAAGTTACGAATTTCGTAACCTACTTGAGGTTCCGTTTCAAGCGGGACGAACTTTAATGAGATTTCTAAATTTGGTCAAGTATTATTTATATATTTTTTGAATTTTTACGCAAACAATGAATTTTTGGTAGACTAACGGTCACTGGATAACAGGAATGATACTAATAATGAAAAAATACGCGTTGATGTTACTCGTTTTACTCTGTGGTTGTGCTAGCCAAAGTGATGAGCCGCCTTTTGAAATTAATAATAAACAGTTACACACTAAATTAGATGAGCAAGGTAATAAGATTTTTGCTTATGTGGTATCGGTTAAAGCCAATAGTCGCGCAAATTTAAACTTAGATCGACCACTGACACGCCAGCAATTTAAAAACTTTGCAGAGCAAGAATATTTTGAAGAATCAAATAGCTTAAAATTAGAATTAGAAGATCAAGCCGTGCACTTATTAAAACAAGAGTTGCATGACAAAAAATATTGTCGCAACGATAAATATGAGATAAATGAAGTATTGTGGCGAGATTTAAGTGTACGCTTGATGGGGCGTTGTTTATAAATGTTAGCGGATAAAAGTAAATTAGCGGCGCTGTTAGCGCATTTAAATATCAATTATGACGTTATCGAACACCCTGCATTACATAGTAGTCTTGCTGCAGATGAATTAATGGTGGAACGGCCCGGAACGCGATTAAAAAACTTATTTTTGCGTGATAACGAAGGTAAAAAGCATTTTTTGGTGATCACCGCACATGACAAGCAGTTAGACTTAAAATCACTGGCTAAATATCAAGGCTTGTCACGCTTAGGGTTTGCCTCTGATGAGCGCTTAGCACGCTTTTTAAAAGTCGCACCTGGATGTGTATCTATGCTTGCTCTGATGAATGATAAGCAAAATGATGTCACTTTATGGCTTGACCAAGACATATGGTTTGGTGATCTATTTCATTGTCATCCATTTGAGAACACCCAAACATGGTTATTAAAAAAAGCCGATTTAGACGCTTTTTTTGCCACCACAGGGCATCAGCCTAAAGTGGTTTTTTTACCCGCTAGATAAGCCGAACTTACTAAAATTAATCCGCATATACAGACTAATAATAACGAGGCCATAAATGCGATATGGCCAAGTTGTTGATATACCAAGCCTGGTACAAAAGAGCCTAAAGCCCCGCCACTATAATAAAATGACACATAAGCACCATTAGTGACACTCGGTGGTGCACTGCTTATTTTATTAACCAGCGGCGCTGCGGTTGAATGAATAATAAACATCGCGCCGCAAAAACCAGTGAATGCCAGTAAAAAAATCACTAATTGTGAGCTCATCAAAAATACTAGTGTAGTGCTGTAAAAAGCAAATATAGCAGACAATAAATGCCACGGTGAAATACTCTTTTTTAATAACCAAGGAGTCGCAATAGAGGCGAGGGCGCCAATCAAGTAACCGCTATAAACTAAGCCAATATCACGGGTATTAGTAATTAAAAAAGTGTCTTGTAAAATGAACGGTAAATAATTTAATAACGCAGCAAAGCAAAAAAACATACAAAACACCGCACCATATAATTTTAATACCGCAGCATTCGCGAGCTGTTTTAAATAATTTAATGGGGAAAGAGTGCTGTTAACAATGGCTGTTTGATTACGTGGAATACTCAGTGCAAAGCTAATTAAACCTGCGGCAATAACAAAATAGAAGCTTTGCCAAGTCCATAAATCAGCAAAAATAGCCGCTAACACTCGGCCAAAGTAACCCCCAGCAATTGTACTGCCAATATAGAAGGTCATATTCTTTTGCAAACTATCAGCTTGATAAGTGCTGCCTATGTAAGTGGTCATTGCGGTGAGTGCGGCAGGCAAGGTTAAACCTTGTAAAAATCGTAGTAACAGTAATAACTCAAAACTGGGGGCGTAGGCAAAAGCAATACAGGTAACAGCTAGTACTAGCATCGCGTAGCGAAGAATTGTTAAAGGGTTACGTTTAGCTAGTAATAAGCCGTATACCAAAGGAGCAATCGCCAAAGGGAGCATAGTTGCCGTCATCAAGCTACCTGCGGTTGCAGGACTAACTGAAAATTGCTCTGCAAATAAACTTAATAATGGCTGCGGTGCATAGAGCACGAAAAAGATAAACAGCGAGCAAACTAATAAATGACCGAAACGCATTTTATTGGCCCTACTACAAAAACCACAGCTTAACCTGATTGATATTAAATTCAACCTCAACGCGTTCTTTAAGTGGTTACTTTTATTCTAGAAATAAGTATTTATTGCGCTAAATCAGGTTTTCAATCACAACACTTTGCTAGATTAATGGTCACAGCACTATGATTTGTTTTAATTGGTGATTATACCCAAGCCACCTCAAGATGCAGAATTCAGCGTTTCACAGGGGCTTAATATCAAGGCGTTACTTTGCAAGAATGACAGTCCCTTTTAAGAAGTAACAACGCTGAGAGTAAGTTCCTGTGAAACGCCCAACGGGTTGGTTTAAAAGCGATTTATACTACGTTATTGATTTTAGCAATAGACCCACTATTACTTGCAATCAATGCCTTGCCTAAATCGCTTTTAATTCCAACTGAAACTCGCATCTTGGGGTGGTTTGGGTATAAAATAAAGCTAATATCAGTTTTTAATGGAACAAAGCTATGGGTTCATTACAAGACCAATTGCTACAAGCAGGATTAACCACATCACATAAAGCTAAAGTTGCTAAAAGTGAAAAGCGTAAGCAACAAAAAAAACCAAAAAAAGGGGCGACCAGTAACCCTAGTGATCTGCAAAAGCATATTCAGCAAACAAAGTTAGAACAGCAGAAAAAAGCAGAAGAATTAAATCAAGCTCGCCAAGGTGAGTTAAAGCAACGTGAGCAAGTTGCCCGCGTAAAGCAGATATTAGAACATCATAATCAAGATTCGATTCGTGGTGAGCGGACTTTCAATTTTACTTACGAAAATAAAGTCAAAGAGCTTGACGTAAATGAACAAACGCAAAAAGCCTTGTCAGGTGGCCGACTGGCAATTTGTGTATTGGAAGGGCAGTTTTTTGTACTTGAAGATGAGCCAGCCCGTAAAGTGGCAGAAGTTGATGAAAAGTACATCGTGTTTCATGTAGAGCCTGAAGACAAAGGCAAAGATGCTGATGACCCATACGCTGATTTTGAAGTACCAGATGATTTAGTATGGTAGCCTAAGAGATGACTTGAACAGCGTGTTTGGTGATCTACTTGGTGTATAAATTACGTACATATGTGATGTACAAAGATCCGTTATTATGGTCTACAATTAAGCTAATAATTTTTATAAACCGTCAAAAAGAAGAGAAAATACAATGAGCAAGATAACAAAATTACTCTTAGGTGCAAGCCTCTCTATGGTTGCTAGTATGTCATTTAACAGCATGGCTGCCGATGGTGCTGCGCTTTATACAGCAAAAATGTGCCAAACATGTCATGGCCCTGAAGGTAAGGCACCGATCATGGCAATGTATCCTAAACTAAATGGTCAGAATAAAGACTACTTAGTGGCCCAAATGAAAGACATTAAATCAGGTGCGCGCAACAATGGCATGACTGCAGCGATGAAAGCGATGGTTGCGACTGTTACTGAAGAAGAAATGGTCGCTATTGCCGATTACTTAGCAAACGTAAAATAATTTTTGCTGAGTGTGAGTTATCAATGGGCTCACCGAAAACAGCCACACCAATTTGGTGTGGCTGTTTTGTTTTAAATATTGATCATCCACGCACACTACTTTAGACTTCTATCCATCTATTTCGTGTTTTGTTTTTAACGCGTTTAAATAAGGCCCCATAATGTTTGAATTACCACAACTTGATTTAAAAAATAAAGTCTCTGCACAAGAATGGCAGTTACGAGTTGATTTAGCCGCCTGTTATCGGTTGGTTGAGCATTTTCGTTGGGGTGATTTGATTTACACACATTTATCGGCGCGTTTGCCGGGGACTGACCATTATTTAGTGAATGCGTTTGGCCTCACATTTGATGAAGTAACAGCTTCTAACCTAGTCAAAGTGGACTTGGCCGGAAATATTTTAGATGACACGCCATTTGCAATCAACCCTGCTGGTTTTACGATTCACAGCGCGATTCACGAAGTGCGTGATGACGCTCATTGTGTTATTCACTTACATACTAAAGAAACGATTGCCGTTGCCACGCAGCAGAATGGTCTGCTGCCACTTAGCCAGTATTCAATGTTTTCACTGCCGTCATTGTCTTATCACGGCTATGAAGGCTTAGCAGTTAATAGCGATGAGAAAAAACGTTTACAAGATGATCTCGCTAATACTAATCATATGTTGTTAGTAAACCATGGTGGTTTAACTGTGGGGCCAACGGTTGGTGATGCATTTATGCGTTTTTATGATTTACAGCGTGCTTGTGAAATACAGCTGGCTTTACAAGCCAGTGGCCAAGCTGTTACACCAGTACCTCAAGCCATAATCGATAATATTTATAATCAAGCGAATGTAGTGCACAGCGGTAGTACCGGTGGGCAATTAGCTTGGCCTGCGATGTTACGTAAGGCCCATCGTCTTGATCCTAGTTTTGCAAAATAACCTAAGCCTTGGTTAATAAGGAATTGTCATGAAAGTTAATCGCGTTGAAGTTTTTGATATCCACTGTCCAGACAGACCTGCTTGGACTCCTGTATTTGTCCGTATTCATACTGACGAAGGTATTAGCGGGGTTGGCGAAGCTGGCCTTGCTTATGATTTAGGACACAGTGCTGCCGCTGCTATGATTAAAGAAATGGCTGATGCTTTCTTAATTGGTCATGATCCATTTCAAACCGAAAAGTTATGGTCGCGTATGCTGCGTGAAAGCTTTTGGGGTTTAGGTGGGGGCCCAGTAGTCTATGCAGCAATGAGCGCGATAGACACCGCTTTATGGGACATTAAGGGTAAAGCACTAGGTTTGCCTGTGTATCAGTTGCTAGGCGGTAAAGTTAACGACAAGCTGCGTACTTATGCTTCGCAATTACAGTTTGACTGGGACACTGAGTTTAAAGCTCTGGTACATCCACAAGAATACGCAGAAGCGGCGTTAAAAGCAGTGGCTGAAGGCTACGATGCCGTTAAAGTTGATCCGATCCAATATGATAAAGACGGCAATACCTATTACGACCGCACTAACATTATTTCACGTGCTGAAATGAAGCTATATCGCGCCCGTATGCAGGCAATTCGTGAAGCTGTTGGTGATGAAGTCGATATCATTTTTGAATGCCACAGTTTACCGGGTGTTACCTCTGCTATTCAAATCGGTGAAATCGCTAAAGAATTTGACTGTATGTTTTATGAAGAACCAGTTAACTACTTAAATCATTCGTTACATGCCAAAGTGGCAGATAAAGTATCAGTGCCAATTGCCGGTGGCGAGCGTTTATATAATCGTTGGGGTGTGCGCCCTTACTTAGAAGATCAAAGTATTAATGTATTACAGCCAGATATCGGTTTATGTGGTGGTTTTACTGAAACTAAAAAAGTGTGTGATTACGCTGATATTTTTGATGTACGTATTCAGGCTCACGTCTGTGGCGGCCCCGTTGCAACCGCAGCATCATTACATTTAGAAACGGCTATTCCAAATTTCTTAATTCATGAGCATCACACTTATGCAATTAAAAAGTGGAACCGTGAGTTATGCTTGCAAGATCCACAGCCTAAAAATGGTTTCTTTGAAGTGTCTGAAGAGCCGGGTATTGGTATTGAACTTAACGACGAAATAGTGATGCGCTCTCAGCGTGTTGAGATCAAATAAAATCATAGGCTACGAGCTATGAATAGCGAGCTAATTCCTGCTCGCTATTCATTAAGTTTATCTACTTTGACCTTTGCAAATTTAAAACTATTTTTTACTAATTCAAAGCGTTAAAATTTTCCTAGCACCTAGCACCTAGCACCTAGCACCTA
>NZ_JACJFL010000033.1:0-51651 GCF_014164575.1 Pseudoalteromonas sp. SG41-1 | reverse complement strand
CAAGGTTTAGCGTCATTAAGAGATATTTGGATCAATATTCACTACGGGAGATGAACCGCCCATTGCGGACCCGCATGATGGGTGGTGTGGGGGCTGGAGGTTAGAGACCTCCGGCTACCCGATTAGCTAGCAGCAAACACATATTTGCGGCCTAAATAAATGAAGTGTACTGCAACAGCTATTGGTATAAGAAGCCAAATTAATTCGACATTTATACCTAACATAAATGCAAACCCAAGGATTGAGCAAAAGCCGCAGATTATAAATAAACGTAATTTAGTAAACGACAAAAAATATCTGTTTGGCTCTAGAATATGCATTAAAACGGAGATAAACGCGAACATACCTAGAAAGCCTCCAACCTCAATAAGTAGCATAACCAGTGCACCATAATAACCGTCTAATATACCCATAATTGAGATGGGTATAGTGATTAAGCCTAGCCCTAGCAGTATGACTAAAGGACCAAACCCAATTATGGCTTCAACAATGATCAAGAATTTGTATATTGGTCTCATTTGCTAGCTAACATTTTAGTATTTATGCGACACGCAGTTTGTGTTGCATAATCGCTTGTTGGACTGAGGCGCTACCTGCTCGGTGTGTCAGAGTTGGTGTTATTTATGCTATGGGTATTTGCTTTTTATGGCCTAAGTGATATCAAACCAATTCCATTGGCGTGTCTATCGTATCTAAGCTATCCCTGTGCTACTCAGCGTTTATTATGTGCCTATTAAACCTAATGTTTCACCGTTAAGCAATGATCTTTTTCTCACGCACAGTCGCGACTCGCCTGAGCAGTTAAGCAGGTTAACTCATTGATTTGATGCAGCAAGCAAGGCTGCTAACTCGTTCGCGCTATTTTATTTGCCGCCATATCTAAATTCATCACACCAATAAATCGTAAGATACCCGCCTTGCATGACTGACAAGGCCAATACGATATCAATGGTTCTTGCTCTGTTTTGGGCTTCACCGCTTTGCATGCGGTGGATACATGAGCCCTTATCAGGGCTAACTTTCGCTTACGACACGCATTAGCTAAAAAACCATAGTGGCGAATGCGCATAAACCCTTTCGGCAATACATGTTGTAAGTAGCGCCGTAAAAATTCATCACAACTCAGTGTCATTACTTTATCGCGGTTGTTATCTGCATAATCGCGATATTTAAAGCTCACTGATTGCTCATTCACTGACACTAATCGTGATTCTGACATCACGCCTTTTCGGGTATAACGAGCAAGGTAACTAACTAGCTTTTCACTGTACGTTAAACAGGCTTTGCTATACACGCACCATTTGGTTGGCGTGTTTATCTTCGCGAATGAACTATCGCATTCATTGAGCGCCGCCAGCATTTTTCCTCTAAAGACTGTTGATAACGCTTTTACGGGGTATAAATAGCCTTTTTCTATTTCATGCCAGTGCGTTTTTTCAAGTGCACCTGCGGGTATCAAACAATGCAAGTGGATATGCTGACTTAAGTTCTGCCCCCATGTATGCAGTACGCTTGTCATGCCTAACTGGCCATGCATCTTTCGTTTCGCAAATTTACACAGCGTTTGCCATACGGCTTTAAACAAACACTGGTACAACACACTTGGGTTATAGTGAGCAATGATATTCAACTCATGAGGGAGCGTAAAAACAAGGTGGAAATACCGACACGGTAATAAATCCTCTTGCTGTCTTCGCACCCACTTAGCCGTGGCCATGCCTTGGCAACGCGGACAGTGACGGTCTCGACAACTACACCCAATCTGCTGCGACTCCCCACAGCTATCACATTGCCATGCTTGATAACCGAGCTGACCTGTTCTGCATGATTTAAGGTGCTGACAGACACGCAGTTGTTGATAGCTCATCGTATGATGTTGCCGATAATTCTCAAGATTTGAGTTTAAAATATCAGCAAGGTGCAAAGCGCTCATTGTTTACTCCAACTCGCAAGCAAATCAATGCCGCCATGCCCTAACTCAGGTAACCAGTGTAAGTAACTTTGTGTCGTTTTAATATCACTATGACCAAGCTGATGTTGCAATTGATGAAGTGGCATTCCTGATTCAAGTTGATGTGTTGCATAAGCATGGCGTAGTGCATGTGGATTACAGTGTTTTAAACCACACGCTTGTGCGTGTTTTCTCAATGGCTTCCTGAAGGTCGATGCTGACATAGGTTTATCCATTAACAATCGCGAGTAAAACATCCAACCCGTTGGGTGATACATTTTCCAGTAACTGCGTAATTGGTTTAGTACGCTATCTGAAACTACAACATACCGTGACTTATCCCCTTTACCTTGTTCAATTAAAATGGTTTTACGCTGGCCATCGATGTCTTGCACTTTGATACGTAACAATTCGCCAATACGTAAACCGCACCCATAGCAAACCACTATTAACGTTTTTAGTCGCATATCATCCGTACAGCTTTCTATCAGCCCCCGCATATCATCACGTGATAAATAGGTAGGTGCGCGCGACTTCGCTTTTGGCAGTGCAATATCTAAGTTCAATGGCCGATGTAAAATATTCTTAAACAAGAACCAAATACTGTTTATTTGTATTTTCTGACTTGCTCTAGAAAGTTTACGAATAGCGGGATCGTTAAAAAAGGCGTTAAGCTCGTCATCCGTAATCGAGTCAAGCGGTTTATTAAAATAGTGACTGAGTTTAAGTAAATGTTCACAGTAGCTTTTACATGTACTTTGCGAATAACCTCGATAGGCTATTTCAGTTTTGACTTGTTCAATGAGTGTATTCATGACTTACCTCCAAGTTATGGGATAACCCCAAGGTAAGTGTGGCTCAAATGGTCAGAATAGGATCTCCGCGTAGCGGCTTAGTTCAACAATTTAATGGTGCGCTCATCGCGCATATTTCTGCCGACGCTACGCTCATTTTTCTACATTATATAGTTTTAACAAATAACGTAAGGCATTACTATGATTAAGTTTTCTAAAATTTTTAGGTGGAGTTAAATGAACCAATATGCGCGCAGCACTCATTTTAATGAATATATGCGAAAAGAGCAGTTTAACCAATCAATTAACGACGATATTAAGCAAATCTCAATGTCCGGTTATCGCTCTAAGCCGTCATTCAGTTTTAATCATTCATCGTTTGGTTTCGTTGCTCTCAACCACAACCTAAGGTGATAAATTTAACGCCGAACTGTTTTGGCTTTTCCTAGCGCCTAGAACCTCCAGCCTAGTACCTTTCCTTTAATGCTTAATGACTAGCTTGCAGGCAATTAAGCCACTCATCGGGTTCAGCTAAAATAAACTCTAGATGATAATTTTCTTTGGTGGTTATTTTGATTCCAGCGGTGGTAATAGGGATTAAACCGCCGGCTTTAGCTGCGCATTTTTCGACATGGGAAATGTTATTAAGTTTGATGGCATAACAACCCAAGTTAAGTTGTTTATTGAGGGCTTCAAAATGCAGCAGGTTATCAGTAAGAGTAAGGCGGCCATCAGCTTTAGCAACACCCAGTTGTAATGTTGCATAACAACGTTTTAGCTGGGTGATTTTAGATTGTGTAGCGCTCATTATTCATTCCATCGATTTTTTTATTTTATTGAGTGTATGTTGCTAACTTAAATGTGTCAATTATGTAAAATAAATGTTTTTAATTGTTATTTTAAACAGTGCTTTACAGAAAGTTTTTAGCGCGGTGGTGCATTTTTTGTTGTTTATTAACAAGTACAAAAGCAGCCACGACTAATACCATTTGAGTGGCTAGCGCGCACAGCGTTAACATCAAATCCATACGGTTATCAGCGCGTTGCACTAAGCTTAATTCGATAAACCATGCTATGGCGAGCATTAAAACAAGTGAGCCATGTAAATAACGTTGCAGAGTTATTTTAAACTGAAGGTGCTTCCATTGACTAAATATAAGCAGCGCTAAGCTAATTAAGGGGATCAAAAATAGGCTAATAAATGCAATGACTAAAAGTGGTTGCCATGTGCTATTCGTCAGTTGCGTGGTATTTATAAAGTAATCGTTACAACCCGTTAAAAGTGTAAAACAAAAAAGTAGGCTAATTAATTTTATTGGCAATGTTGTTATCGTCATGATTTATATGTGTTCTATTGTTAGTTATTAAGCCTTGCTTTATATAAGTAAGGCTTAATGGATGGTTGTATTTAAAAATAGTCTAAACGTAGGTGTTGTTTTAGCTTAATTAAGCATGCGCCATAATTAACTCTTTTGCGTTAGCTTTGGCTGTTTTACTGATGTTATCACCACCAAGTAAACGGGCAATTTCATCAATACGGCCATGTTTACTGAGTGGCAACATTTGTGTAAAGGTTTCGCCATTGGCAATTTCTTTGGCCACAAAAAACTGCTGATGCCCCGAGCTGGCAACTTGCGGTAAATGGGTTACGCAGATAACTTGAGTTGATTTGCCTAATTGACGTAAAAGCTTGCCTACAGCTGCTGCAGTTGGTCCAGAAATACCTACATCCACTTCATCAAAAATAAGCGTTGGCGTAGTGACTTTTTGCGCAATAATAACTTGTATCGCTAAACTTATACGCGACAGCTCACCGCCAGAGGCGACTTTAGACAGTGGTTGTAATGGCTGCCCGGGGTTGGTTGATACTAAAAACGCTACATTATCAAAACCTAGGCTGTTTGGTGCTTTTTCAGGTTGTGGTGTAAGGGCGATTTCAAACACACCATTTTCCATTGATAAATGCGCCATGCTTGCACTGATCAATGTATTTAATGTCTGCGCGGCCTCATGACGGCTTTCGCTTAGGGTTTGCGCAGCTTGCTGATAAGCTGCTAATGCTTGGTTAATTTCACCTTCAAGTTGCGTTAAACGGGTAGAGTTATTACTAATCGACTCAAGCTCTTGTGTGATACTTTGGTGAAACTCAACTAAGTCCTCTGGTTTAATATGGTGTTTACGTGATAAATCCATCGCACCACTTAATCGTGTTTCAACGTCGATTAGTCGGCTCGGATCAAGTTCAGCTTGCTCTGCATAATTACGAATTTCACGACTCGCTTCCTCAACTTGCACAGCCGCTTCTTCGAGTAAAGCAGCCACACTAGCTAGGCTTTCATCAAACCCCGCAAGCTCAGCAAACTGCTGCGCGCTATGTTGTAATAGGGAACAGGCATTTTGCTCGTCATTTTCGTATAAGCTTTGTAACTCTCGTTGGCATGCTTCAATAATAGTTTGGCTGTGGCTGAGCTTATAATGCTCGGCTTCAATTTGCGAAAATTCATCTGGTTGTAAAGCAAACTCATCAAGCTCAGCTACTTGGTACTCTAATAATTGCTTTTGCGCTGCTTGTTGCAACTGGGCTTGTTCGAGCGCGGTAAATTCTTTTTGTAAGTTATGGCAATTACGATAATGCTGGCGCACTGCTTCAACCAGAGGTTGATGACCTGCATAAGCGTCTAATAGCTGGAGTTGATGTTCGCTTTTAAGCAAATATTGGTGAGCATGTTGACCATGAATAGAGATCAAGTACTGACCGATTTCTTTTAGTTGGGCTGCAGTGACTGGGGTGCCATTAATATAACTTTTGCTGCGGCCATTTTTACACACCACACGACGAAGTAAGCACTCTTGCTCATCATTCGATAGCAAATGCTGTTCTAAAAACTGCTTAGCCAAGGGGAGGTTGGTTAAATCGAAGGTGGCGCATATTTCAGCGCGCTCAGTGCCTGGGCGAACAGCTGAGGCTTCGGCACGTTCACCCAAACATAAAGATAAGGCATCAATAGCAATAGATTTACCGGCACCTGTTTCACCCGTAATGGCTGTCATACCGCTTTGCCACTCGGTGCTTAAATTGCTTACAATTGCAAAATTTTTAATCTCTAACCCAGTTAACATACTGTTCATCCATCCAGTCAATTAACTGTTAATTTATACAGTGTTTTGGGTTTTTGCAAATTAATTTTTAATGTCGCTATCTAGTTTATTACTTACTCACTGGTTGATTTCTCAAAATTAGTTTCAGGATCAAGAGGTTTGACATAATCTTCAGGATTCGCAGATAAATCATCAGTGCGTAAAACTTTAATCATGGATGGTAAAAGTTCATGGTAAAACGTTTTATTGTAAGCAACGCCGGCTATGGGTAACTCAGCCACAAAAAAATCTAAGCGTTCAGCTAGTGCATCTCGTTCACCTGTTACATAAGTTTTTGCCAACTCACTACTAATCGTGCTGATCAATGACTCGTTTATGCGTTCAAGATACAATAAGTTTTCGTCAGTATGAGGTTGTACGACAAAGAAATTACTGGCAATAACTTGTATTCTTGGGATGTATTTAGGACGAATTATTTTTGCGTCGCAGTACTCATTTAATTTTATTTTTAACTGTTGAGTTACTTCTTTAACGCGATTATTGAATAGCTTTTTTTGCGCTTCAAGCGCTTTTCGGCGATTATTTTCAATCACCAAATAGCTGCCAAGCAGCGTTATCAGTAATAATAAAGCAAAGAAAACAACATACGTCATTTCGGTTTGATTTCCCTTGAAAAGGTAATAAATGAATTCAGCTTATTTTGCTCTAAAGTCTGAATGAGCGCAATAAAATTAATATAAACGACTACCCCAGTTGAGCTTAGTGCGAAGTACATGATAGTAAGAGTAGTCTTTGGGGTGGATCAGGCGTAGTTTCTTATCTGCTTTTTTAATTATCACTTCATCGCCAGGCAATACAGCAAGCACCACATGACTATCGCAGCTGACTTGTAAGCTGTCGGTATTCTCTAAGCTGAGCTTTAAGCGTACTTCGTTATCGGCATCAACCACTAATGGTCGGCTTGATAATGTATGCGGAAACATCGGTACTAATGAGATTGCATTTAGTTCTGGGGTCAAAATGGGCCCGCCACCCGACAGCGAATAGGCTGTTGAGCCCGTAGGGGTTGAGACAATTAAACCATCAGAGCGCTGAGAAAAAACAAAATCGTTATTAATGAAGGCTTCAAATTCAATCATGTGAGCGACTTTATCGGCATGTAAAACGGCTTCATTCACTGCTGAGTTAGCACTTTTTAATTCGCCATGGCGATAAACTGCAACTTCTAATAAAAAGCGTTTTTCTTCAAGATATTGACCACTTAATACTTGTTCTAAACTAGCTTCAAAGCCTTCTGGGTTTAAATCTGTTAGAAAGCCTAAATTGCCTCTGTTTACGCCTATAACAGCAACATCAAATCGGGCTAATACCCTTGCTGCGCCAAGCATATTACCATCACCTCCGACCACAATAGCGAGATCGGCACGTTCGCCAAGCTCAACCAGTTTGACTAACTTTTCCTTGGGGACATTGGTTAATTGATGACCTGTTCTCTGCTCTAATAACACGTCAAATCCTAACGCATTTAAAAAAGTGTATAAGCGCTGTAAAGTTGCAGCTGCACCACTGTGATTTGGTTTGCCAATTAAACCTATGGTTTTAAACGGTGATTCCATGATAAACGCATCAATAGTATTAATATCAGTAGAGTAACTCAAAAGTGACAAGTTTGAAAATAACCTTGAAATAAACTCACTACGCCCCGATATCCCCAGTATGCAGCAAGATGTAGATACTATGAATTTAAACCCTCGAGATCAGCAAATATTTTCCGCCGTGATGAGCCTGTACTGTAATGGTGAAGGTCAACCTGTCGCGTCAAGCCGTATTGCCAAGCAAAAAGGTATGGCTGTGTGTTCTGCAACAGTTAGAAATGCGATGTCGCGCCTAGAAAAAATAGGCCTGCTGTATTCACCGCATACTTCTGCTGGACGGGTACCTACTAATGCCGGATTTGATTATTGGCTAAGTGAATTTTTCCCTCTGTCGCAGATTGCGCAATATTGGCAGCCTGCACAAGCGCAATTAGTCGAGATGGCGCATGGTATAAGCCAGCGTTATCAGGTATGTTGCTGCGTTGGTCTGCCACAAGTAAGTTCTCAACATGTTTTTAGAGTTGAAGTATTAGATTTTGACAGCAATGATTGGCTTATTTTACTGTTAGATAGAGCAGGGCAAAGCCATAACATTTGTATTCATAAGCCGGATGATGCGTCTGACACCGTACGTTATCAATTCGCTACTTGGCTTAATACTGTATTCAGTCAGCAAACTTTAATGGAAGGCTTGTACCGTATGCAAGCAATGGCAAATACAGCACCACGAAATTGTCATGATTCGTTAAATCAATGGACCCGTGAGCTGAGCCATAAATTAGGCTCAGATAACAGTATCGTGGTCGGCGAAAATTATTTATATCGGCAAATTGATTGTGAACAAAGCTTAAATATTGGTGTCTCATTTTTGAACTTTGTAGAAGATAAGTTAGCTTTTAAAAATGGTGTGTCGGTTTTAAATACGTCACAATTGCCATTTACTGATTGTGACGAACTGATGGTGATCAGCGTGCCGTATTTTCAAAATCAAGAATATCAAAGTCGTTTTTGTGTAATTTGTCCTAAATCGGCGCAAATTGAAGCAATCATTCAAGAATTTAAATTAATCGAGTCATCTGGCTCTTGAATCTTTTGATTCAATCCCCATAATTACCGCAATTGAAAAGTATTGGAGCACTTAAATTATGTCTGAGCAGACAAAATCACCAGAGCAAGAAGTTGAATTAAACGAAGAATTAGAGCAAATGCAAGCAGACGTTGAAGCGGCTGTAGAAGCTGCTGACGCGCACGAAGGCGAAGAAGTTAGCCCTGAAGCTGAAATTGCTATGCTTTATGCTGAGCTTGAAGATGCGAAACAAACTATCGCAAACCAAAAAGATAGCGTAGTACGTGCCGCTGCAGACGTTGATAATATTCGTCGCCGTGCTGCACAAGATGTAGAAAAAGCGCATAAATTTGCACTTGAAAAGTTCGCTAACGAATTATTACCTGTTATTGATAATCTAGAACGTGCTATTGAGTTCTCAGACAAAGAAAACGAAACCTTAAAGCCATTGCTTGAAGGGATTGATATGACAGTTAAAAGCTTCAACGATGCGGTTGCAAAATTTGGTGTTGAAATTGTTAACCCACAAGGTGAGCAGTTTAATCCTGAATTCCACCAAGCAATGTCGATTCAACCAAGCAATGATGTAACACCTAACACTGTATTAGCAGTGATGCAAAAAGGGTATACATTAAATGGTCGTTTATTACGCCCTGCAATGGTGATGGTATCTAAAGCAGCTGAATAAATAAGTCGCTTAGTAAAAAAATGCCCGTTAACTACGGGCATTTTTTTTGTTTCTAGCTCGGTGCCAAAGCTGGGCTATTAGTGTTAATACTAATGCGCTGAACATTAAGCTTGAAAATGGTACCGCACTTTGTGCATGCATTAAGGCTAAAATTGGACCGACTAATGCACCGCTGCCAAAGCGCAATGTACCAATAACCGCCGTAGCGGTGCCAGAACGCTCTTCAAACTGCATTAAGATCAATGCATCAGCATTACTAGCGGTAACCCCTAAACTCATCATCAGAGGAGCAATAGCTGCAACAATAAAATACAGCGATAGGTGTAATATGCTAAATGTGAGTAGGGCACTGCCAGCTACAAAGCCGACCGCTAATCCATAATACAGCATTTTTCGTGAACCAATACGTGGTACTAGGCGGGTATTTAAAAAGTTACCAAACATTAGCGCCATGACATTGAAAGCAAATAAAACACCAAATAATTGTTCTGATACTTTAAAGTAATCAAGGTATACAAAGGGCACTGCGGTTAAAAAGCAAAAAAAGCCGAATGAGACAAACATTGAGCTGGCTATATCTGCTCGGGTATCTTTATTTTTAAATACGGTTTTATAGCTATCGAAAAATAGTGCAAAGCCTTTCATCGGGCTTTTGAAAATAGGGATATCGATTAAGTATATTTGTACCAAGGCTAAAATAACAAAGCTGTAACTAGCCAGTACTAAAAAGATTGTTTGCCAGTGAGATAAGCCCATGATCATTGATCCAACCGTTGGTGCGACTAAGGGCGCTACCATCATGATCATCGATACATACGACATTCCTTTAGCAGTATCTTGTTTATAAATATGACGAATTATCCCTGGCACCACAACGGTTGCTGCAGCACCTGTGAATGCTTGTACGCCCCGCAAAGCCCAAAATAGATGAATGTCATTACAAAAGGCCAATGCGACAGAGCTTAAGCCAAACAATGCTAAGCCGACCTTCGTTAACACGCGACGACCAATTTGATCTGCGATTGGGCCAAAAAATAGCATTCCCAGCGCATAGCCAGCTAAATATATGCTTAACGATATTTGTACATTAGGCATTGTGGTATTAAGGTCGTTAGCAATGACTAACATTGCCGGAAGATACATATCGATTGCCAGTGGCGTAATTGCAACAATACTGGCGAGTAAAGGTAATAGAATGCGTTTATTTAAAGAAACCGAGTCCTGCATGACTAACCCATTAAACAAAAAGAGGCTGCTATTGTAACAGCGACAATTAGTCTTGGGTACTTAGTTTGCATGCTAACTATCGCCTTTAACTGAAATATAACGCAACAGATGTTTTTACTGGCAGTCGATATATTCAATTGCAGGCTGGTTTGCTATTCTAAGAACAATTAAATTGTTAGTTAAGAGAATACAATGAAAAAATTAGTTTTGGCTGTGCTTGCCACCGCTGTATTAGCGGGTTGTAAAACATCACCAACAGGGCGTACGCAAATTGCGCTTTATTCTGATCAACAAATGAGTCAGATGGGTCAGCAAAGCTTTGCTGATATGAAAAAGAATCAAAAAATTAATAATAATCCTCAAGTAAATGCGTATGTAAAGTGCATTGCTGACGATGTGATTGCAGTATTACCGCAACAGTATGCAACTCAGGCGTGGGAAGTGGTGGTATTTGAAGACGATTCAGCTAACGCGTTTGCATTACCCGGTGGCTACATTGGTGTGCATACAGGGTTGTTGAAAGTGGCTGAAAATCAAGATCAGCTAGCAACCGTTATCGGGCACGAAGTAGGGCATGTAATTGCTGAGCACTCTAATGAACGCGTATCACAAAGTTCCTTGCTACAAACAGGTATGCAAGCGGGCAGTGCCGCACTTGAAATGGGCAATGTACAATATCGTAACGAAATTATGCAAGGTCTTGGTTTAGGTGCGCAGTACGGAGTTATTTTACCATTTAGTCGCGCTCATGAATCTGAGGCCGACCAAGTGGGTTTAGATTTAATGGCAAAAGCCGGATTTAATCCAAAAGAATCCGTAACACTTTGGCAGAATATGAGTAACGCAGGCAGTGGTAATACACCTGAATTTATGTCTACTCACCCAGCACCTGCTAACCGCATTAAAGAGCTACAAGCAAAATTGCCACAAGCATTAAATGAGCAAAAAGCAGCAAAAGCGGCGGGTAAAAACCCACAATGTAAGCTGTAATAAACTTTTTTGGTGATATAAAAAAAGCCTGTGAACTGATGTTCACAGGCTTTTATTATTCTAAACGCTAGTTATGCGTTTTCAACAGCAGTACGTGGATCTACGTATGGCATGTTGAAGGCTTCAGCAACTTCTTTGTAAGTTACTTGGCCTTTGATCACGTTAAGACCTTTAAGGAAATTAGCGTCATCTAGTAATGCTTTCTTATAACCTTTGTTTGCAAGGTTAATGATGAAAGGCAATGTTGCATTGTTAAGTGCGAAAGTAGATGTACGTGGTACAGCACCTGGCATATTAGCAACACAGTAGTGAACAACGTCATCAACGATGAAGGTCGGATCAGCGTGAGTTGTTGCTTTAGACGTTGCGATACAACCACCTTGGTCAATTGCAACATCAACAATTGCAGAGCCAGGCTTCATTGCTTTAATGTGTTCAGCAGTAACTAGTTTAGGTGCAGCAGCACCTGGGATAAGTACGCCACCAATTACTAGGTCAGCTTCAAGTACATGCTTTTCAAGTGCATCAGCTGTTGAGTAAATCGCTTTAACTTTATTACCAAACTGAGCGTCAAGTGCGCGTAGTACGTCAATGTTACGATCAAGTACGACAACTTCAGCACCAAGGCCAACAGCCATTTGTGCTGCGCTACGACCAACCATGCCGCCGCCAATAACAACAACTTTAGCTGGCTCAACACCCGGTACGCCGCCAAGTAGCATGCCACGACCATGGTTTGATTTTTCAAGCGCTTGTGCACCAGCTTGAATAGACATACGGCCAGCAACTTCACTCATAGGTGCAAGTAGTGGCAAACCACCGCGTGAATCAGTTACTGTTTCGTATGCGATACAAATTGCTTTGCTTTTGATTAGGTCTTCAGTTTGTGGAAGATCTGGTGCAAGGTGTAAGTAAGTGAAAAGAATTTGGTCTTCACGTAGCATTGCACGTTCAACGGCTTGTGGCTCTTTTACTTTTATAATCATCTCTGCTGTTGCGAAAACCTCAGCAGCAGTTGCTAGAATTTCTGCACCTGCCAGTGTGTAATCTTCGTTAGTGAAGCCAATGCCCATACCTGCATCAGATTCAACAAAAACTTGGTGGCCGTGGTTTACTAACTCACGAACACTAGCAGGGACCATACCTACACGGTATTCATGGTTTTTTATTTCTTTAGGTACACCGATAATCATAATATTGCCTTAATAGAACGGGATAAAATTTTTCACTATTATATTCATGTACTGGCAGTGTGTCTCACCTTTTTTAATCGGTATTCTAGTGATATAATCTGAAAACACCGTTTAAACAGTACAAAAAACTAGTCGTTATTATGCATGAGTTATTAGACCGTATTGACCGTAAGATTTTAATAGAGCTACAGCACGATGGCCGAGTGTCTAATGTTGAATTAGCTCGACGTGTGGGGCTCAGTGCAACGCCCTGTTTAGAGCGTGTAAAAAAGCTCGAACGCGAAGGTTACATCGTCGGTTATAAAGCCGTGGTTGACCCTGCTAAACTTGGGCAAGGTTTGTCGGTGTACGTCGAAGTGACAATCACTAAAACATCACCTGATGTGTTTGATGAATTTAGTGCTGCAGTTAAAAAGCATGATGAAATTATCGAATGCCATTTAGTCTCGGGTAACTTTGACTTTTTACTAAAAACCCGCGTAAATGATATGTCTGAATATCGTGGTGTATTAGGGGATATTCTGCTCAAGCTACCGAACGTTAGTGAAAGCCGTACCTATGTTGTTATGGAAGAAGTAAAAGGCGAGCAAGGGGTGATTATTCGCCCATATATCGGCTGAATTATGCGCCATTTTTAGTAACTACTTAAGTTGTATTATTGATACATGCGCGATTAATAAAAACCTGTTCATAATCAGGCCATCATGGTTAAGATAAAGTGCAACAAAAAGTATTTCCTGCTAAGGTATTCCATTGCTAAGAATGAGTACAAAGAAGTACAAAGAAAAATGAGGAATAGCGAGTTATGCGCCTAAACGGTGTACAAAGACTATTAGAAACCGGTTTAATAATTAGCACCTTTGCCGCAATATTTATATTGTGTGCGCTGGTAAGCTTTGATCCTGCTGATCCGAGTTGGTCGCAAACAGGTTATGACAATGTAAGAAACATAACTGGAGCTGCAGGTGCGTGGATCGCCGATATTTTATTGCTGACATTTGGCTGGTTAGCTTATTTTGTGCCAGCTGCACTACAAATATTTGGCTACTTATTATTTAAGCAACCTCATAGAATATTTCAACTCGACTATACAACGTTATCGCTTAGAGTGATTGGTTTTGCATTATTTATCACTTCAGCAACGGCTATCAGTAGTATTAATTTTGATGATATTTATAATTTTTCATCCGGTGGGGTAGTCGGTGATGTGATAGCTTCAGCGATGATGCCTGCATTTAACTTTACCGGTACCTCGATTTTATTATTATGTTTCTTTTTTGCTGGATTAACATTATTAACAGGCGTGTCGTGGGTGCAATGTGTCGATTTTATTGGCGATTTGATCATGCGAGGTTATCGTTTTATTGCCCATCACTTAAAAGCATGGTTACAACGCGAACGCACTGCAAATACTGAAGTTGTAATTGAACAAGACCCTGTTAATGAGCAACAGACACGTAAAGAAACACCCGCCATTCGCTTTTCAGAACCAAAAGTGGATAGTGATAGTGCGGTGTCAAATCAAGACTCTCATCCTGCATTTGATGATTTGGATGACATTCTGGATCAAGAAATTAATTTTAGCGCCATTGATGATGAACCAATGGACACTGCGGCTGCCTTAAATGCGCTTGATCAAAGCCATGTTACTGAGCCTGAAAAACCAGTTACTACTGTGGTTTCGCCAGCAAGACCAATGCCAAAACCAAAGAGTACCTATCAGCCTCCACCTACCGCAAAAGAAAAGTTTGAGCAGCTACTCGAAGAAAAGCCGCCAAGTACGCCATTGCCTACGCTTGATTTGTTAGATAGACCTGATAAAGCCAAAAACCCAATTTCACCAGAAGAGCTTGAAGCTGTATCGAGGTTAGTTGAAACTAAACTCCTTGATTTTAACGTTCAAGCTACGGTTGTTGCCGTATACCCTGGACCTGTTGTAACCCGTTTTGAGCTTGATTTAGCGCCGGGTATTAAAGTTTCTAAAATTACTGGTCTTGCTAAAGATTTAGCCCGCTCGCTATCAGCGGTTAGTGTCCGAGTGGTTGAAGTTATTCCGGGTAAAACCTATGTAGGGATTGAATTACCTAATAAACACCGTGAAATAGTGCGGTTATCAGAAGTAATCGACGCGCCAAAATTTGAGCAAAATCCATCGCCACTGACTATGGTCTTAGGTAAAGATATTGCCGGTGAACCAATCTGTGCTGATTTGGGTAAAATGCCGCATTTACTGGTGGCAGGTACCACAGGTTCAGGTAAGTCAGTGGGCGTTAATGTAATGATATTAAGCTTACTGTACAAATCAGGCCCTGATGATGTGCGTATGATCATGATTGACCCGAAAATGTTGGAACTTTCTGTTTACGAAGGTATCCCACATTTACTGTGTGAAGTGGTCACCGATATGAAAGAAGCTGCCAATGCGCTGCGTTGGTGTGTAGGTGAGATGGAACGTCGTTATAAGTTAATGTCGGCGTTAGGTGTTCGTAACTTAAAAGGTTACAACCAAAAGGTATTGGATGCGAAAGAGGCGGGTTACCCGATTCTCGATCCATTATTTAAAGATACTGATGGTATGAAAGAAGGACCAGACGAGTTAGGTAAGTTACCGAGTATCGTGGTGGTGATTGACGAATTTGCTGACATGATGATGATTGTTGGTAAAAAAGTTGAAGAGCTAATTGCCCGTATTGCGCAAAAAGCCCGAGCGGCAGGTATTCATTTAATACTAGCAACACAGCGACCATCGGTTGATGTAATTACTGGTTTAATTAAAGCGAATATCCCAACGCGAATGGCGTTTCAGGTATCAAGTAAAATTGACTCGCGTACCATCTTAGATCAACAAGGCGCAGAAAACCTGCTAGGTATGGGTGATATGCTCTATTTACCGCCGGGCACCAGCGTACCGATACGTGTACATGGCGCGTTTGTTGATGACCATGAAGTACATGCGGTGGTGAATGACTGGAAAGCACGTGCAAAACCAAATTATATAGACGAAATTTTAAATGGTGACGCCACTGAGGATATTTTATTGCCGGGCGAAGCCAGTGAAAACGCGGATGAAGAATCAGATCCGCTTTATGATGAAGCCGTGTCATTTGTTGTTGAAACAGGCAAAGTGTCAGTTTCAAGTGTGCAGCGAAAATTACGTGTTGGTTACAACCGTGCCGCACGTTTAGTTGAACAAATGGAAACATCGGGTATTGTAAGCGCACCAGGTCATAACGGTGCCCGAGATGTATTAGTGCCCAATGGTGGAGCAAATTAAATGAAACAAATTAAATATTTAGCCTTAGCAATTAGCTGTTTTTTATCAGCATCAGTATTTGCAAGTGACAGTGCAACGGATGACAGCCAAGCATTACAAGATAAACTGGCCGGTTTAAAGAGTTTTCAAGCGCAATTTGCGCAGCAAGTTAATGACGACCAAGGTCAATCAATTATGCAAGGTGAAGGTACTATCGCCTTACAACAGCCAATGATGATCCGTTGGCAACAAGCGAGCCCTGATGACACGTTATTTGTATCAAATGGCGATAAAACCTATTACTTCGACAGCTTTGCTGAGCAAGTAACGATTATGAATACTCACAGTTTGATTGATTCAACACCGTTTGTGTTACTCACCTCCAAAGATCCGGCGCAATGGCAAAAGTACCAAGTACACGCCACGGATACTGGGTTCAGTGTTACACCTAATAAAGGCGTTGAAAGCCAAGTTGAACAGCTGGATATTGTGTTTGCAGCAGATAAAGTAGGCTTAGCGTCATTATTGGTTAAAGACAGCTCAGGGCAATCATCTACATTTACTTTTAGCGACACTAAAGTAAATCAAAGCCTTGCTACTTCAACCTTTGAGTTTAGTATTCCTGAAGGCGTTGAAATAGACGATCAAAGTCAAGGTGAGTAATTTAGGCTTTAATTTTGGCCCGGATGTGCGCCCACTTGCGGCGCGCATGCGACCAACCAGTTTAGATCAGTATATTGGCCAGCAACATCTATTAAGCCAAGATAAGCCTCTCTATCAAGCTATTTTAGCAGGGCGTTGCCACAGTCTTATTTTGTGGGGGCCGCCGGGCGTTGGTAAAACTACCTTAGCGCAAATTATTGCCAACCATGCCGATGCGGCGCTGATTCAAATGTCGGCGGTAACGGCAGGCATTAAAGATATTCGTGATGCGGTGAGTGAAGCGCGTACTAACCTTGAAGGTCGTGGCCAACGTACCTTACTGTTTGTTGACGAAGTACATCGTTTTAATAAATCTCAGCAAGATGCGTTTTTACCACATATAGAGGATGGTACCTTTATTTTTGTTGGTGCCACCACCGAGAATCCCTCGTTTGCACTAAACAATGCGATTTTATCGCGAGCACGAGTATATGTCCTTAAATCGCTGCAAGACACTGATTTGCATCTTGTTATTGAGCGAGCGCTTGCAAGCGATGATGAACTGAAAAATAAAACGGTGGTACTTGCACAAAATGCTAAACAAGCGTTGTGCCAAGCCAGTGATGGCGATGCTCGTAAAGTGCTTAATTTACTTGAGCAGGCGATTGATTTAACCGTAGAGCAAAACGGCCAATACCTAGTTGATGAGCACGTACTCAGTCAAGTATTGCCAACGCATTTAGCCAAGTATGACAAAGGGGGGGATGAATTTTACGATTTGATCTCAGCCTTTCATAAGTCAGTTCGAGGTAGCTCCCCAGATGGTGCTTTGTATTGGTATTGTCGTATTTTAGCCGGTGGCGGCGATCCGCTGTATGTTGCAAGGCGGTTACTCGCCATCGCCACTGAAGATATTGGTAATGCTGATCCGCGTGCCATGGAAGTGGCCCTCAATGCATGGGATATATTTCAGCGAGTTGGACCAAGTGAAGGCGAGCGTGCAATTGCACAAGCTACGATTTACCTAGCTAGCGCACCGAAGAGTAATGCGGTGTACGCGGCGTTTAATCAAGCCAAAGCGGATGCGCAGAACGAGCCAAGTTACCCGGTGCCAGAGCATTTACGTAATGCACCAACCAACTTAATGAAAGACTTAGGCTATGGTGCTGAATATCGCTATGCGCATAATGAAGAAGGCGCCTATGCTGCAGGAGAAAAGTACTTTCCAGAGCAGATAGCCGATAAGCAATATTACTTTCCAACTGATCGTGGCTTAGAACAAAAAATAAAGCAAAAGCTCGACTATTTAAAAGAGCGCGATCATCACAGTGACATAAAACGCTATGACAAGCCTTAAGATATATCTCATGATTGCCGCAGGAGGAGCCTCAGGCGCCTGTTTACGGTTTTTTATTAGTGAAACCATGCTAAAACTACTTGGTAGGGGATTCCCTTTTGGCACGTTGACGGTTAATATTCTTGGTTCATTGTTGATGGGCGTATTATACGGTTTGATAGAGCGCGAAATTATCACCGTTAGCCCCGCTAAAACCCTTATAGGGATTGGCTTTCTAGGTGCTTTGACCACCTTCTCGACATTTTCAATGGATTCGTTGTTGTTATTACAACAAGGTCACTTTTTTAAAATGGCCCTCAATATCACCTTAAATGTGGTGGTGTGTATTTTTATGGCTTGGCTGGGCCTTCAGCTGGTAATGCAAAAAGGTTAAAAACTAACATGTTAGATTCTAAATTATTACGTCAAGATCTCGAGCAAACAGCTGCGCGTCTAGCAGCACGTGGTTACGAGCTAGATACTGCGACTGTCAGCGCACTTGAAGAAAAACGCAAAACATTACAAGTAAAAACACAAGAATTACAAAGTGAGCGTAACAGCAGCTCCAAAGCGATTGGCCAAGCTAAAGCTAAAGGCGAAGATGCACAACCATTGTTAGATGCAGTAAGCAACTTAGGCGCGCAACTTGATAGTGTTAAAGCTGAGCAAGACGCTATTTTAGAAGAGCTTAAGCAAATTTCTTTAGCTATCCCAAATTTACCTGATGAATCAGTACCAGCGGGCGCTGATGAATCTGACAACGTTGAGATTTCAACCTGGGGCGAGCCTAAAAAGTATGATTTTGCAGTAAAAGATCATGTAGACTTAGGACAAGATTTAAACGGCCTTGATTTTGAAATGGGCGTTAAAATTACCGGTTCACGCTTTACTGTAATGCGCGGCGCAATGGCCCGCATGCACCGTGCACTAGTGCAATTTATGCTAGACACGCATACAGATAAAAACGGTTATACAGAAATGTACGTACCGTATTTAGTAAACCGCGACAGTTTATACGGTACAGGTCAATTACCTAAGTTTGCAGAAGACTTATTCCACACTAAAGGTCTTGTAAATGATGACGGTGAAGAGCAAGAAGGTTTTAGCTTAATTCCTACTGCAGAAGTACCACTGACAAACAGCGCGCGTGACGAAATTTACGACGAAAAAGATTTACCAATTCGTTTAACTGCCCACACTCCGTGTTTTAGAAGTGAAGCTGGCAGTTATGGCCGTGATACTCGTGGCCTTATTCGTCAGCACCAGTTCGATAAAGTTGAGCTAGTACAGCTGGTAAAACCGGAAGATTCAATGCAAGCATTGGAAGAGCTAACAGGTCACGCAGAGCAAATATTACAAGCACTAGAGCTACCATACCGTAAAGTAATTTTATGTATGGGTGACATGGGCTTTGGCTCAGCAAAAACCTACGATTTAGAAGTATGGTTACCAGCGCAAGATACCTACCGTGAAATCTCATCATGTTCAAACATGGTTGATTTCCAAGCGCGCCGTATGCAAGCACGTTTTCGTCGCGCGGGTGAGAAGAAGCCAGAGTTATTGCATACACTAAACGGTTCGGGTTTAGCGGTTGGCCGTACTCTAGTAGCAATACTTGAAAACTACCAACAAGCGGATGGTTCAGTAGTCGTGCCTGAAGTACTTCGTTCATATATGAACGGCCTTGAAGTAATTAAATAAGCTTTAGAGCTGTAAGTTTTAAGCCGTAAGCTTTAAGAAGAGAAGCCGCTGTTTGTAATGAACAGCGGCTTTTTTGTTAATCAGGGTTCAGTTAGCAAGTTAGCGAGAGTAAAGTTAGCGAGCTGTGAGATTAACTCGGTGTGAAACTCACCGCGTAGGAATCGGCTTTAGCCATCATAGTTTAAACCCCATAAATTAGCTTTTCGAATAACATTATTAAATGCTGTTTTGGGGTTTTATAAACCGCTTACTTGGCACATGGTAAGTTGTTAAGTACATAAGGAAGTTTCATGAAATCACTAATAGGTTTAGTGATTTTTGTATTATCGATGTTTGTAGTTGGAAAGGAGCGAGATTAGATAGTTCGAGCTGAAATCGAGACGATGAGAGCTACGGAACGAGTATGGGTAAATAGTAAAGGTGATATTTACTGGGCTTCTTCGTTTTATATGAACGCTATGCCTTGTAATACAAAGCTTGAACAACAAGAGGTAAAAATATTATCAGAATTGGTTCAAAAATTACCTCGTCAACCATATGAACGAGGAGTAAATAGCAACTGCAAAGATAGGCTTAACTTTTTTATTATTGTAGCCACTGAGGTTGCAGATGACTCTTTTTGATGAAATAAGTAAAAAGTTTTCTTATTCAACAAGTTGTAGGAAGTTTGAAATAGATATAGCATGGGGGTAACTTATCACAAGTTACACCAGCAAACCTTAGATAAATTTATACAATGTAGGTTGGCTATGTGGAAATAGGCACACAACAAATCAATCAAGTGGATTAACAATGCCATTTATTTGATTGCGTTAGTGTTCATCATTCAGCACGGAAAACTTTAACTAGTGCGCAGAGTTAAATAAGGGTGTTATAGTTTACTTTTGATTAATCGAGTTTTTAACAAGGATTGTTTTATAATGTATAAGCACCTATTTATATTCACTTTTATTTTTTTAGTTTCAGCGTGCCAATCGGTTCAAAGGGGAGGTGCTGTTCCTTTAGGTTCAAATGAAAAAATTAAACTAGATGTATTAAATATCGATTGGAATGATTGGAGTTTAGCTATAGGGGATCGAAGAATTGAAGGTTCAGGTTTTGTTATTACTAATTGGGTTAATACGTCGGATGATGTAGGGCTGCGTTATGGGGTTCTTGGCGTTATAGCATCTGATTTGTCTAATGAAAAGCACATGAAAGGCAGTTTAGAGTTCGACTTAAAAGAGAACTTTGATTTAGCGAGCACTTTGTTGAATTCGCTAAATAGCATTCAAATTTTAAAAGAATCAGTAAAGTCTATTCACTTAAATGAAAATCTTCATAAACAAGTTATAACACTTGAGCCATGGTGCGTCATTTTTACCGACGAAAAAAGCACAAGGTTTTTACCTCAGCTCAAAGCCGTCCTTAAGTCTAAAACAGGTAAAGTAATTTGGGAAGGCAACTATGGGCCAATGAATCCAAGTAAGCCTTTTATTTTAGGCAACTCGATGACTCACGACGATATTAAAACATTACAGACTCAATTAGATGTTGCCTATGAGGAGATTGCAAACCAGTTACTTGCAAATATTCAAGGCAAAGGAAGTTATGTCAGTAAAGAAGAAAGTGAAAAGTTCACTAACGATTTATTAAATAGCATAACCATTGAAATAGACGAAAGCCAATTTAACTAACTCACCTTGATTGTATTTAATCAGAAATATGCATCGCAAAAACCAATAAAGTCAGGTCTTTCTTTTTGACCTTCGCTCAAACAGCAAAAAATAAGACCTGATAATCATATAAAAAGCTCGTCGAGTATTTAGATACAGTTGTGTTGAACGATCTAGTCAAGCTAATCACTTTGGCGTTATCAGCAGCAACTTTGCATCTTTTCCATCGGTTAACACCGCGATATTACCCTCGGTTGTAACAAATACATCCCGCAAACGCCCAGTTACCTCTGGTAAAACATGAGTCTGGGTAAGTTCACCATTCGCTAAATTAACGCTGTAGAGCTTTTTATCGACCAGCGTAGTGATTAGCACATGCTGTTGTAGTGAGGGAAAAGCTAAATGCTTTGAGCCATAATAAGCCATGCCAGAAGGGGCGATTGAGGGCGTCCAATCAACCGTTGGTTTAGCCATTCCAGGGTATTCTCTAAACGGTGAAATACGTGCTTGTGAGTAATCATCTCCGTTGGTGATCACCGGCCAGCCGTAATTGGTGCTTGGGGTTAAATAGTTTAGTTCGTCGCCGCCTGCGGGGCCGTGTTCGTGGCTAACAATTTGCTGTGTATCGTAATCATAAACCAAGCCTTGCAAGTTACGGTGCCCGAGTGAGTACACAGCATGAGCTGCAGGATTTTTGTGATTAATAAATGGGTTATCGTTTGGTATCGTGCCGTTTAAGTTTATGCGTAATGTTTTGCCAAGTTGACTGGTCATAACCTGTGCTTGCTCACGGTAGTCAAAGCCATCGCCACTTGAAAATAATAAGGTATTATCGGGTAGGACAAGGGCGCGGCCTGAGTAATGTTGTGGTGTGTCTTTATCAGTGGCAACTTTATAAATAATTTTTGGCGTTGAAAATTGCGCACCATCAAACGTAGCTTTGGCAATAACGAGCCTGTTTGCATCAAGCTCACCTTGAGCGTAAGTGAATATAATTTCTTTTGATTCACTGTAATTTGGCGAAAGCACTATATCGAGTAGGCCGCCTTGGCCTGCAACGTATAAGCCCTCGAAATCTAGTTTAACTCGGGTTTGTTGGTTGTTTTTAATGATAACAATATGACCATCACGTTCCGTGACTAACCAGGTATTGTTTGGGAGTTTAACCATGCTCCACGGTGAATTGAGTCCCGTTGCTAAGGTATCAGCAGTGTATTGCTGTTTTGGTAGCTCGGCACTGGCGTTACAAGAAAACGCTAAAAGCGAGAGTAGAGTAATACAACGTAGAGATTGTTTACCCTGCAAGCCTTTGCTACTGTAAGAAAAAAGTTTCATTTTAAGTTGAGATAACCATGTCGTTTTTAACACGTATACTCCCTTCATTTTTAGTTTCTTGGTTACTTACATTTACACTCGCTAGCTTGTTTCATAGTCAATACGTTGTCAATCAATTAGTTAATGTGGGTGTTGTGGTGGGCTTTAATGACCGTGTTAACTTAACCCTTGAAGATTGGCTCGGCATGCTACCGACCTATGGCGCTATTATTGCTATTGCACTTGCCATCGCGTTTTTGGTTACCTGGCTTATTGCTAAAAAAGTTAAAAAACAATGTGCGCAATTATTTGTAATTGCGGGTATTGTGGCGTTTGCTTCGGCTTTAATTGCTATCGAGTCAATTATGAATATCACTATTATAGCGGGCGCAAGAGGCTGGGGTTTTTATATGCAGCTGCTTGCAGGGGCTGTAGGGGGTTATGTTTTTGCTAAGTTGAGCAATGGTTGTCATAGTAAAAATGAATTCATCTAGTTTTACACAGAGATAATCATTAAGGTTTTTAATTATTCCTTAAGATTTAATGCACAGCGGATGCAAAGCTATAGAAATAACCAGAGGCCTCACCTTTGTAGCTTTTCAATTAATTGAGGCTTGAACTTGTTGGTTGGTATTGTCCTTGTTGCATAAAGTCTTCTAAAAACCATGCAGCAAACTCATGTCGGCCTTCTACATCGGCTTTGCTGTAAATATCGGACGCTTGTTGACGAACGGTTTTTTCTTTTGTGCTTCTTAGTGCGCTTATTTCTTTAAAGCTTAAGCCTTTAAGTAACAACATCGCGACTTCTTGCTCACTGCGGGTCAATGTCCACTGTGAAAATTGGGTTTGAATAACGCCGCTGTATTCATGGCGAGCATCCATCATTGCTTGTGATATATTCTTAAGTTCTTTTTTTGAATGCACTAATTCTTGTTTCAGCGCATTAATATTTGCTGTACGCGCACGAATGTCTCTAATTAAGTAAATAGCACAGGCTGCAGAGATAACTACGATCAAGCCTTCGGAAAAAATATGCCACTGCGGCACCCCTAAACGTATATCTGTTAGAACATCAAAAAAATTCAACACCATTATTACCAACAATGTAGCCGCTATTAGCTTATCTCTCATTAAAACCTCTACTATCAATGCATTATAATTACAATGGACAAATGTACCATGCTGTAAATTAAGCTGTTTTTAGGAACGTTACGGCGTATGCCTGATGATTTAACAGCATAAAAAAGTCATGGTTGATTCTATAAAATTAATCAAATGTGAACAAACGAAATGCTGTTAAATTTTACAAAAAAAATGCGTCATTTTTTGCGTATTCAATATACGTTATTTTTCTTCTTTACGGTGACTTTATTAACATTTAATCCTGTGTTTGCTTCGCAAAATTTAGCACCTGTAAGGCTTTCGTCACTCAGTGGTTTTGATGTTGAATTTGCGCCGATTCAAAAAACAGAGTTTATTAACGGGCAAAGTTTAATTGGTGAAGTCAATTTCAAACCTGGGGTCAATTATACGGTGCTGTTTGCGTTTGATGTACAGCAGGTTCGTTACTTATACCCTAACGGCAGCATGGTTGAAAAGGGCGCCACTATTGCAAGCGTTGAGGGCAGTGATGTACACCATTTTTTAGATGCCTATCAATCAGCAAAAGACATGCTCGCTATTGCTAAAAGCCATTACGACATAAATCAACAACACTTAAAAAACAAAATAATAAGAAGTTCTGAATGGGTTGAAATCACAAAAAGCTATTTTGAAGCCAAGCTAAATTTTGAACATATGCAACATCAAATGGCATTTTTAAACATTGATGATAATGAAAACGTGACCTTAGTGAGTCCAAAAACGGGCATTTTAAAACTCACTAATGAGTCGGGAAACCGTATGATGGGTGACACCGCGTTTGATATTATCGATGCAAGTAGTATTCGCGTTAAGATTAAAGTCCCTCTTAGTTTTTCCAACACGTTAGCGCATTTTAAGCTGTCACACAGTTGCAGCTTAAATATTGAGAGCTATGACAGTATTGCAGATAAATACCATCAAATTGTGTGGGCGTCGCCAAGCTCAAATGAGTGCCAGCTTAGACTGGGGCAAACTATCAAAGTCACGCCGGTAAATAAATTAACGGGCTTTAAAATAGCAAAGTCAGCGGTGTTTGAATTTGAAGATGTTAATTACATTGCTTTGAAGTCTGGCGATAACCTTGAGTTACTGCCGATTGAGCTCAAAGGTACACAAGGCAAAGACTATGTATTTACTGCTAACAAAAACCTAGATGATCAGCAGGTACTAATAAGCTCGGTAAGTGCGCTACAAGGCATGTTGCTTCACTTAGGGAGAGAGTAAATGTTAAACCAGCTTATTAAGTTTTCACTTACTCAGCGCTTGTTTGTTAGTATTTTTGTTATTGTTGCTATGGCCATTGGCGCTAAATCTTGGTTAAGTATTCCGGTGGATGCTTTTCCAGAAATATCACCCACTCAAGTTAAAATAGTTTACAAATTACCTGGCATGAACGCCCTTGAAATAGAATCGCAAGTAACACGGGTGATTGAAACCGAATTACTGGGTATTCCGTCACAGCAAATGCTGCGCTCTACCACTAAGTATTCTATTACCGATATTACCATTGACTTTGAAGAGGGCACCGACATTTATTGGGCCCGTCAGCAAGTTAATGAGCGTTTATTAAATATTTTACCCACCTTGCCCAGTAATATTAGTGGCGGCATGGCGCCAATGAGCACGCCTTTGAGCGAGGTGTTCATGTTTACCATAGAAAGTACTCACTTATCGCTGATTGAAAAAAGAGAGCTTTTAGATTGGCAAATTCGTCCATTACTGCGCACTGTAACCGGCGTTGCTGATGTAAATAGCCTTGGCGGCTTTTCAAAAACCTATGAAATACTTCCCAATACTTTATTGATGCAACAGCATCAAGTCAGCTTTGATGAAATGAAGTTGGCAATCACGCAAACGAATCAAAACGGTGGCATAGGGCGCTTAGAAAAAGGCAACGACACCTTAATTCTGCGCACTGAGGGCAAATACACCGATATAACCGCCATTGAAAATACCGTGATTAAGTCCACTCAAAATAAGGTTATTCGGTTAAGTGATATTGCCACGGTACATGTTGGCAGTTTAACCCGTTATGGCGCAGTCACTAAAAACAGTGAAGAGGCGGTACAAGGGCTTATAATTGCGCTTAAAAATAGTAATACAGCGCAAGTTGTTGCAGATGTAAAAGATAAACTTCGCACCATTGAAGCTTCATTACCGCAAGGCACAAAAATTAATGTGTTTTACGACCGCTCTAACTTAATAAATACCGCAATTAGCACCATTACGAGCGCATTAGGCCAAGCGATTATTTTAGTGATAGTGCTACTTGCCTTGTTTTTAGGTGATATTCGCTCTTCATTGGTGGTGTCTTTGTCTTTACCTATGTCGGCATTGCTGACATTTATAATGATGAAGCAGTTTGATTTATCGGCTAATTTAATGAGTTTAGGCGGCTTAGTGATTGCCATTGGTATGCTGGTGGACTCATCGGTAGTTATTGTTGAAAACATAGTTAATCGGTTGGCTAACAATCAGCACCTCCCTCGGCTGCATGTTATTTATCGCGCATGTAAAGAAGTCGCGGCGCCAGTGTTCTCAGGCACAATTATTATAATTATCGTGTTTTCACCGCTATTAATGTTAACAGGGTTAGAAGGCAAGTTATTTACCCCAGTGGCGTTAACTATCGTGTTTGCAATGCTAAGTGCGCTGTTGTTGTCGTTAACGGTTATTCCAATTTTAGCCTCATTGTTATTAAAAAATGAACCCGTAACCCAGCCTAAAATGGTCACGCTATTACAAGGTTTTTATACTAAAACACTTGCCCAAGCAATTAAAAAGCCGGTGGCTATTAGTGTTATATCAGTTGCTGTTTTAGTGCTCAGTGGGGTGTTATTTCAGGGGCTTGGTAAAAGCTTTATGCCCGTTTTAGATGAAGGCGACATTATTGTACAACTGGAAAAATCGCCGAGTATTTCCTTGCAAGCCTCGCTGGATATCGATAAACAAATTGAAGCCGCACTGTTAAAAAACACCCCAGAAATCGTACAAATTGTTGCCCGTACCGGCTCCGATGAACTCGGGCTTGATCCTATGGGATTAAACGAAACCGATGTGTTTATGGAATTAGCGCCAAAAGATACGTGGCGTTTTGACTCCAAAGCGCTGCTAATCGAGGATATTCGACAAACTCTTGCGCAATTTCCAGGGGTAAATATTGGCTTTACTCAGCCAATACAAATGCGGGTATCAGAAATGCTCACCGGTGGCACCGGTGATATTTCGATTAAAGTATTCGGTAATGACATTGCGACACTTGCCTCATTAGCTGAAAAAATCACTGCACTTGCCACTAATATTGACGGCGCAAGTGATGTGCAAATGGCGCTTATTGAAGGGGGTAAATACTTAAATATTAAACTTATTCCTGAGGTTGCTAGTCAGTTTGGTTTAACCACCGAAGGATTAAGCGATTATTTAAAGTCGCAATTAGAAGGCCTACAGGTATCGGCACTGCAAGAAGGAAACCGCGTGATCCCAATTGTGTTTAATGCACAAAAAGGCGAAAGCGCAGCACACTTTGAGTTATCGTCAATGAGCGCATTAAAGCAAAAGCTAATTTTAATGCCCGACAACAGCCTACTACCACTTGAAGAGGTTGCTAATATTAGCTTTAAAACGGGGCCATTGTTAATAGAGCGAGAAAAAGCAAAGCGCTTTGCTTCTGTAAGCGTTAATGTGGATAACCGCGATGTGGTTAGTTATGTGAATGAACTGGAAGCTAAAATTAATAGCAGCATAAAATTACCCAGTGGTTTTACCTTGTCGTTTGGTGGCGAATTTGAAAGCCAGCAACGTGCAACACAAAACTTGCTGGTGCTTATTCCTGTGGCATTAATACTGATTTTCATTATTTTATTTACCACGTTTAAATCGTTATCTAAATCAACGCTGATAATTGCTAATATTCCGTTTGCATTAATGGGGGGAGTGATTGCCCTATTTATTAGTAATGAATACCTCTCGGTGCCTGCATCGGTTGGTTTTGTTGCTTTACTTGGCGTAGCGGTACTCAATGGTATTGTGATGATCAGTTACTTTGAGCAAATGAAAATGTTTTCTGCCAATGTAACGCAGCGCATTTTAGATGGCGCAAGCAGACGCCTTCGCCCAGTGTTAATGACAGCCACAACCGCAATGTTTGGTTTACTGCCACTGGTATTTGCCACCGGCCCTGGCGCTGAGATTCAAAAGCCATTGGCGATTGTGGTTATTGGCGGGTTAATTACCTCAACAATTACAACACTTTATTTATTACCTATCTTTTATGGTTGGTTGGAGAAAAAACATGGCTGAACAGTTACTTTTTACCCTAAATGTACCCACAAACATAAAAGATGAAGTGGTTGATATATTAATTGGCATAGACTGCATTACCGGCTTTAACTTAAAAAACATTGAAGGCTACAGCAAGGAGCACAGTGAATTTGATATTGCCGAGCAAGTAGAAGGGCATCGCAGCTTTTATCAGTTTGAGGTGCATATATTATTAGCGCAGCTGCAAACAATTAAAACGGCGTTAAGCCCTGTGTGCCAATACACCCCATTAAAATATTGGGTTACGCCTATTGTTGAAAGCGGGCACCTTAGATAGTGTAGTTAGAATTATAGGCTGTTGCTTCGAGCAGCCTCTTTTTATAACTAAATACAAAATAGCTAAAAAGAGGTCACAATATTGCTATAAGTTAATAAAGTCGAAGCCTGCTGCGATGCCCGTACCTACTTCACGTGAGAGCGTCATTTGCTGCATTGACCCTATAGTTGCGTAATAGCGTGTAACTATATGATTTTTTAATTTGGATTAGTTAAAGAGTAAATCGAAATACAAGGTTATTGAGTTGCTCTGCTATCGCTATATACACATCAAGTACTGACTCTATATTTTTTATATTTGCGGCTAAGGTCGTAATACCAGCTGCTGAGTGTTGGATCTCAGAAACCAATGAACCTATTGTTTTGATGATTTTGTTTATTTTAGTCTGCCCTAATTGTGCTTTTATCCGCAACCTCAGTATTATCACTTGTAGAGTTTGCACTATGCGCAACTTCTTCAATGCCTGCTGTAGGTTAATTAACCGCTGTAGCTATCTACTCAAGCTGATCTCTTTATTTGGGTGCAACTTGACTTCTTTAACAGAATCACTGCTAAAGTAAGTTGCCTATCTATGATATTGTTATTGAAGAGAATGTTAGGAAAGTTCCCTCAATATAAAACGGTTGCATAGTGTGGTGTCTGATGTGCATGTTTATTAGTGAAAATTGAACCTATAAGCTTGATTTATATGTGCAAGGTTTGCGGGGAGCGCATACTTTGTTTAGTAAAGTATTTATAAGATAGTTACCCAACAATCTATAAATATTAATTTTTATGGTTTCTATATGACAATTAAAAACGAGGATGTTATAAGATGAAATTAGTTACGACTATATGTTTTACTTTGACGATGTTATCAGGCTGTATCGTTGTACCAACTAAGGACATGTCAGCAGTCAATAAATGTGAAATATCTTCTGACCGTAAGACATTGAAAATAATTAATGGCTTTGAGGATACCAATACCTACTATTCAATTAGTGGGATATTATTAGTCCCTATTACAGGCGTTGTATCTGGCGCCTATGTAGCAATAAATAATATATATCATCTTGGCGAAGAAAAAATTGTTTGTGGAGCTGCTAAAGAGAGCACATAGCAGAGGCTATAATGCCAAAAGCTTGTTTAAGTGAGCCTGTAACAGGCTCTTCTTAACCGGTAATGTAAAACTTAAACCACTTGAATAATTTGATCTTGACTCAAACGTGATTTTGGAAGCTTAGCATTATAGTCGGTTTGTGTTTCGTGATAACCAATGACAAGTGCGACTTCACAAATATAACCATCTAACTCATCCGCAAAAAGTTCACTAATTAGCTCGCTATCTACGCCTTCCATTGGTGTTGAATCAATACCTAAGCGCGCAACAGCATGCATAGTATTACCAAGTGCAAGATAGGTTTGTGTTTTGGTCCATGCGGCATTATTGCCAGATGCGTCAGTATTTAAGTCAACAAATGCGTATGCGCCAAAGGCTTGCTCACGATTTTCTGCTGGCGTACGGCCATTGGCGATATCAGTGTCAATCACTTTTGCATAATCTTCTCTGGTGTATTTCGGGTTGTAAGTAAACAAAATAATGTGTGATGCAGTTTTAATATGCGGCTGATTAAATTGAAACTTGTTAGCGAAAGTATCATGCATACGTTGTTTTGCTTGCTCAGACTCAATAACAATGAATTTCCATGGCTGCGAATTAATTGATGACGGAGATAAACGCATAGCTTGATAGATCACAGCTAAATCTTCTGCAGATACACGTTTAGTTGCATCATATTTTTTTGCTGTGTAACGCGCTTCTAAGTCGGTAATAATCGGGTGTGTCATAATTGGTTCCTGTAGCGAATAGCTTTATTTAATCAAAGCCGTTGAATGAGGCAGATGATAGCGCTTGCATTACTTTTGATAAACAGCATAATTATTGAATCATTATCAAATATATTTAGATAATATGCAGATTGACGATTTAAAACTTATTTTGAAAGTTGCTGAATTTAAAAGTATTACCCTTGCAGCGGCAAAACTTGATATGCGCACAGCAACCGCCAGTGCTGCTATCAAACGGGTAGAATCAACATTAGGTATAGACCTATTTGTGCGCACAACGCGTCATCTAAGGCTTTCTGCCGCAGGGGAGCGCTATATCCCACAGTGTGAGCAAGCAATAGCGATACTTGAGCAAGCTCGGCAGAACCTAAAAGGCGAACATGATGAGATTGAAGGTGAGTTAAGGGTTGCATTATCTTCTGATCTTGGCCGTAATTTAGTTATCCCTTGGATTGATGAAATTATGGATAGTTACCCGAAGGTGAGCCTGCGCACACATATTAGTGATAGTAACGTGGATTTCTACCGAGATTCGGTGGATATAGCACTGCGTTATGGCTCGCCAACTGATGCCAATGTTTACGGATTTAAAATTTGTAATATTCCACGTTTGTTATGCGCCACACCTGACTATATAAAACGCTATGGTGCGCCTATGCACCCAGATGATTTAGCACAGCATCAAGGGTTATTTTATCAGCTGCAAAATATTATCAATAATGTTTGGGAGTTCACCAATGGGCAAAAAAAATACAAAGTAAAAATGCAAGGCAAGCGCGCCTCTAATGATGGTGATTTAGTAAGGCGCTGGTGTGTTGCTGGCAAAGGGCTTGCCGTAAAATCGGCATTAGATATTGCTGATGATCTACTTAACGATAGGGTAGTTACAGTGATGAATAATTACCAGCATACTTGTGGTGAGCTGTGGTTAATTTGTCCAAGCCGTCAATCAATAACGCCTGCAGTGCGTTTATTACGTGATATATGCAGAGAAAAAACACGTACGATGATAAGCCAACTAATTGATAAAGGTATACTTGAACCTAGTGTTCTGGAAAATTAATTACCTAACACATTCTGCAATAAAATCAGTCAATTCAACATCAAAAGGGATTGACAGTTTTTTACAGAGTCATTTTTATTTATATTTTCTACGATTTCGTTTAAAGATAATTCCTTCAACGTTTTTTGATTCAAATAAAAAAGCCCGAACTGTATACAGCTCGGGCTAGTTGGTTGGGATATCAAATTTTATAAAGGTGAGCGGTTTATTATAGTATTCACTTTGCTATGAATTGATTCACCATCTACCAGCGCTTCTTTTCCACGCCATTTACGAATTAATCGTTTAGCATCTTCTAGTGCGACATATTGACATGGGATCAGGAACAGCGTGATCACCGTGGCAAATAACACACCAAAGGCCAGTGATACTGCCATTGGGATGACAATTTTAGCTTGTAAGCTGGTTTCCATAATGATTGGTAACACGCCAATAAAGGTAGTGATTGAGGTGAGCATAATCGCTCTAAAGCGACGTGCACCAGCTTGCATTACTGCGTCTTTTATTGCTACGCCATCAGCACGTGCTTTATTAACAAAGTCCACCATTACTAATGAATCGTTTACAACAACACCGGCTACAGCAATGATCCCGAAAATTGATAAGCCACTCATAGTCATGCCTAAAATCATATGGCCAAACATGGCACCAATAACCCCAAATGGGATCACTGACATAATAATCAATGGTTGTGAGTATGAGCGTAGTGGGATTGCCAATAACGCGAAGATAATCATCATTGAAAGAGCAAAATCACGCACTTGCTCAGCAACGCTATCCATTTCTTCTTGAATACGTCCAGCAACACTACTTTGTACACCTGGGTAGTTTTTCAGTAGTGCCGGTAAGTACTCATCACGTATTTCTTCAGCAATGGCAAAAGGTTCAACTTGGTCGGTATCAACTGCTGCCCATACGTTAACAGTACGCTTTGAGTTTTCGCGGCGAATACGGTTTACACCATCAACCAGTTTTACATCGGCAATTTCAGCCAAAGGTACTTCTGCGCCACTAGGTGTAATGATACGAGCACTGGCGATATCGCTGATCGAGTTACGTGCTTCTTCAGGGTAGCGGATCATTACTTTCACTTCTTCGCCGTCACGTAGAATACGCTGTGCTTCAAGGCCGTAGTAACTAAAGCTGACTTGTGAGGCAACATCGGCAAGGGTTAAACCCATGCTGTACGCCAGTGGTTTTAAGTCAAGCTGTACTTCATCTGTAGCGCTTTGCATTGAGTCATTTACATCACCCACACCTTCCATGGTGTTGAGTTTTTCTTTAAGTTTTGCTGCTACTTCTTTTAATTGTTTGGCATCCTTTCCTTCTAGGCGGAAGCTCACATCACCGTCGTCTCGACCACCATTCATAATACTGTCTTGAATGGTTAGTGTTTTCACGCCCGGTAAAGGAGGCATTTGTTCACGCCATAGTGCGCTCAATGCAAAGGTATCGATAGGGCGTAACTCAGGATCAATTAATACTGCCATGATACTGGCATTGGTACGTCCGCGTAAGCTAACTGAAAGATCGCGTACCATAGCTGTGCCATATTGCTCTTTAAGTTGTTTATCAACATTGATAATAACTTGCTCTATTTTCTGCGCAGTTTCTAGGGTTGCTTGTTCAGACGATGCTAAGTTCATTTCAACTGAAATACGTGGAAAGTCATGAGGAATTTTAGGGTTCGCTACAAACTTCACTAAACCACCGGCAAACATCCCAGCACTGACAATTAATACACAAATAAAACCAATAATTACGGTATAACGATAATGAATACAATGGCCAATAAATGGCGTGTAATAGTTATCAACAAACCGTTTTAAACCGCCATCCATCACTTTACGGAGGCGATGTAATGGGTTTTTCGGATTTGGTTCTCGGTGTTTCATTGCTGCTATGTGGGCTGGTAAAATAAGTTTTGATTCAATCAGAGAGAAAATCAAACACAGAATAATAACCCCGCCAATGGCTTTTGAAAACGCAGCACCAGGGCCACTTGCTAAAGTTTGCGGTAAAAAAGCGGCGATGGTAGTTAATACACCGAAGGTGGCAGGCATTGCGACGCGTTTAACACCACGTACTACGTTATCAAGAGAGTGGCCATGCTTTTCAATTTCAGCACTGGCTGATTCACCTACGACGATGGCGTCATCAACCACAATACCGAGCACTAATATAAAGGCAAATAGTGATGCTAAGTTGATGGTGACATCTAAAAAGCCCATCGGCATCATTAAAAATGCGCCAAGGAATGACACAGGTAAACCCATCATCACCCAAAATGCTAAGCGTAGGGGTAAAAATAGCGCAAGTACTATCATAACCAATAGACCACCCCACACCATATTGTCGATCATCATGTCTAATCGACCCTCTAGGTAGTAGGTTAAATCGACAATCGGCGTGAGTTTAACACCCGCTGGAAGTTGACCTGCTTTATCATTAAGGTACTGCTTAAGAACTTTTGCAACTTTGGTAATATCTTGATCTTTTGAGGCATTTACTTCAAACGACAAGGAATTTTTACCATTGTATTTAGAGTATTGTAAGCCTTCTGCAAAGCCATCGTTAATGGTTGCTACATCGCCTAAATACACTTGTGCACCATCAGGCAGTAATATCAATGGCAGTTTGGCAAATTCATCCCCTCGATAAGCTTGTTTTTCAACCCGCATCGAAATATAGCCGTTTTCAGAGCGAATCTGACCTGCAGACATATTGGCTGAAAAAGCACGCACTGCATTCGCAATGTCTCTAAAAGTTAAACCATACTCACGAAGTTTATCAGGGCTAACTTCAATACCAATTTCATAATCAAGGCCACCATTAAATTCAACTAAGTTAATTTGTGGCAGTGCTTGCAGTTCGTCTTTGATATTGTTGCCAAGTTCTTTGAGCTGATAATTGCTCATGTCACCGTATAAGGCGAGGATCATTACTTCTTGCTCAAACTTATCATGGCGCACAATAGGACGCTCCATGTCTGCAGGGAAGGTGTTGATTGCATCAACCTGCATTTTTACTTCATCGAGCACTTCTTTAGTATCATATTTTTCTTCAATTTCGATCCACGCTTGAGAATAACCGCGGTTTGAATAAGTAATCTTCCGTTTAATACCCTCTAGGCCTTCGAGAGCTTCTTCTACCTTGATGGTAATGCCTTCTTCTACTTCTTGTGGGGCAGCACCTGGGTAGACAGCTTGGACGCTGATCCAGTTATTTTCAAATTGTGGGAACATTTGTTTGCGAATAGAAAACGCGGTTAAAATACCACCCACTAAAATAAAAATCATTAATAGGTTTGCTGCAACAGGGTTGCGAGCAAACCAGGCAATTAAGCCTTTTTCGCTATGGATGGTCATGCTCTATTCCTCTTTCAGTGCAAGTTGAGTTGCAGCTGCAGGCTTATCAGAGTCATTTAGCTTTACTTGCATGCCTTCGGTTGGGAAATCTAAAGCCGAGGTGATCAATTGCTCACCATCATTTAAGCCTTGTGAAGCGATGACCATGCCATTTTGCTCTCTAATAATATTAAGAGGTTTGAACGAAAGAGTTAAATCATCATTCATTACCACTATTTTACCGTTTTTCACTAAGTGATGAGGAACGATAATCGCATTATCAAGCTCGCGGCCAGAAATGGTCGCATTGATATAAGAGCCAAAGCGCAGCGGTTGCTCACTGGCATAAGGTGTATTTACTTGCGCCACTAAATAGCTCATACGACTTTTTTGATCAATAACACCTTCGCTGCGGACAATTTTTGCCCGCCAAGTAGTTGGCTTACCAGCATAGTCTGCACTGAGTGTTACATTCGCGCCGATACCGCTATCGATTAGGTATTGTAATTCTTTATCTGCCACAGGAAGGCGAATTTCAGCCACTAAGGTTGAACTGAGAGCGCCAAATTGGCTTCCAGGATTAACTACGCTGCCTAAACTAATTGCACGTTCAGAAATAATCGCATCATAAGGCGCTTTTATGTATGTGCGCTCTAAATTACGTTTTGCGCGTTTTTCAGATGCCTGTGCTGCACGGTAACGCGCTAGTTTTTCGGCTAATTGTGGTTTGCGTAAATATAATTGAGATGGGATCATTTGATTTGAATCGTCTTTTATTCGATCCCACTCTGCCTGTGCTACATGAGCTTGCGCTCGCTCAATTTCTAGATCAGAGCTGGCTTGCGCCATGCCTGCTTGGGCTTCAATTAACGCAGCTTCATAATCATTTGGATCTATTCGTGCTAGAATATCGCCTTGTTTGACAAATCCACCTTGCACAAATTGCTCAGAGACAAATACCACTTGACCGCTTACTTGCGCAACCAGTGGGGTGTGATCTTTTGCTTTTACTACACCATACGATTTTACGTCTAGCGTAATTGCATCAAGGTGAACTGCGCTAACTGATACCAGAGGGCGTGTATCTTGTGCTGGCTTTTCTTCTGGCGGTTGTTTCATTGCTGAAAACGCAACCGCAAGACCTACACCGGCGACTAATACGGCAATAGGTAGAATTATTTGTTTTTTAGTAGCCACAGGGCTTTCCTCATAATTAGGTGACACAGCAATTATAATGAATAAAGTGTTTACAAGGCGTATTAAGATGTAACAAGTCATTACACAATTAACAAATTAGCGAAATAGATTACAAAAGGGGCAAAGATGAATACATCACCAATGACGTGTCGACTCGGGTGTGGGGCTTGTTGTATCGCACCAAGTATTAGCTCACCAATTCCGGGGATGCCTAATGGCAAAAAAGCAGGAGAGCGCTGTATTCAGTTAGATAACAACAATTTATGTAAGTTATTTGGTGATGAAAGACGGCCAAAAGTATGCAGTGATTTTAGTGCGACGATTGATGTGTGTGGAACAACGAATGCGCAAGCGCTGCAATTAATTACCGAGCTTGAACAAATGACATAAAAAAACCGCATCTTAAAAATGCGGTTTTTATACATATTTTTTATTTACCAGCTATAAGTTGCAGTTAGTGTGTATTGCTCACCGCGGCCAGGTGTGCCTGGAATTTCCTCAAACGATTCATCCCAAAGGTTATCTGCTGCTAAAGTAATAAAGAAGTTTTGCAGTATCGGTGGCGTTACTTTTAACGTCAGCTGAGTAAACAAGGCTTCATCATCAGAGCGTCGCAGCGCATTTTTATGCTGTTTACGCCATTCATTATCAATCCGAAACTCTAATATATCCGTCGGGCTCCATACAGCACCAAGAGTTAAACGGTGATCAGGGAAGTTTAAGGCATAAAAGCTTGCATCGACGTCTGGCGAGCCATAGGTTTCTGATTTATGGAGGTAGGTGTAACTGGCTATAATTTCAGTATTTTCAAATTGCTTAGTGGCTAAAAATTCAAGGCCAGCGGTATCAATATCAACTGGTTCGGCAAAACGCGCTGAGGTTGAATCAAAGCTAAATGTCCAGTCAGTTAAGTTATTATCTTGGCGGTAAAAAATAGCCGAATTAAGCTGCCAACTTTGTTGTTCTAGTAATAAACCCAGTTCTAAGTTTTTGGTGGTTTCACGCTCAAGGTTATAATTACTTCTAAACAATCCACCAGAGTCATTGCCACCAATAGCAGTATAACCTGCAACTTGACTGGCCTCAGCGTAGGATAAATAAAATGTCCGCTCAGTGGCGTTACTATTAATTGTATTGAATGTGATATCACCTATCAGCGATAATTGTGAGTCATCGCGGTTGGTATCATCGAAGGCTGCGCCTAAACGCACTGTTAGCTGCTGATTGTTCTCAAGAGCCACAGTGTATTCTGGCAATACACTGATTTTATAATAGTTACGCGAAGTAAAGTTATTCTCAAGCGTGGTTGATTCAATGGAATCTTCAATAAATTGTGCTGAGTAGTTTAGTGAGAACACATCGTTTTGAGCATGTCGCCCGGAGATGGCGAATGATTTAACTTCTGTTTCGTGAAAAGCTTCAAACGCGCTTGGGTTTTCACGAGAGTAAATATAATGGTCGTTATTTTTTCGATAATAAGCCGATACTTCAAACTCACTGTTTGTTGCATAACTTTGTTTATGGTTAAGCATTAACAGTTGCGTTTCTAAGTCTTCGGTTTCATTCACGCCAAATGGGGTATAGAGGTTCGGCCAGCCAAAAAATTTCTCTTGTGAGCCTAAAAATAAATCAGTTTGTGAATCTGCACTCGTTAATTGCACACGAGCAGTAGCGCGATTAAAATCATGATCGCCAAAATCAATTGAGCCATCGCTTTGTGAATGAGAATATTCACCTTCAAAACCTAGGCGCCAATCGGCGATTGTATCTAAAGGGATACTTTTACCAGCATGAACACTCTGTAAATTAAAGTCGTTAGTGCCGACTCCTACAGATACACTGCCACCAGTGGTAATTGGCTTCCAACCAAACGACACAGTACCTACTGAGCTATTTACACCGTAAAGTGCATTATCAGCACCGGTCAATACACTTGCGCCAGTGAGCATTTGCGGTGCAATAGGAATGTCTGCAAAATAATGGCCTGATTGCGGATCGAGTAAAGTTGCACTGCCGACTCTAAAACCGGTGTTTTCAAAGATACCGCCACGAATAGTAACATCAGCTTGTGCTTCTGCCATGTTACGCGATTGCAAATCAACACGAGGGTCATACTCTAAATTTGATATAGGTGAGTCAAAGGTACCTACTGGTAACGTATTTGCTGTAGGGGATGCCTCGATTGTTATTTGCTCAATGGTTGTCGATTCTTCAGAGTTATCTGCCGCATAAGCAACATTTGATATGCTGGCAAGTACTGCGGGTATAATAAGGTGCGAGGTACGGTTCATGTTGTTTTTCTCATATTCTTTATGTGCGATTGCGCTAAAAATTAAAGTCTTAACACTTTTTTATAGCGTGATAAAATAGCAAAATTAAACAGTCACGATTTTTGGCGCTATTGTACATTAATTCGAAAAAACTGCATTTGATAATCATTCTTAAAATGAAAGCATTACACTGTCTTTGCTTGTTAAATATATTAGGTCCCTCTATGAATGAAAAACAACCAGCTAACATTTATGCTCGCCAGCAAACTATTTATTTTGCGGGAGGGTGTTTGTGGGGCGTGCAAGAGTTTATGAAGCACTTACCCGGAGTAGTTATTACAGAAGCAGGGCGGGCTAATGGTACAAGTGATAATACACAAAGTGAGTACGATGGTTATGCAGAGTGTGTCAAAGTCATTTTTGATACTGATGCTGTCACGCCTAATAAACTAATTGATTATTTCTTTGAAATTATTGACCCATACAGTATTAATAAGCAAGGTGATGATGTGGGTGAAAAATACCGCACGGCTATTTATAGTGAAGAGCAAAGTCACTTAACGTTAGCAAGCGATTATATCAGCCAACGAGATGATGCCGAGAGAATAGCTGTACAGGTTAAACCGCTAACAAATTATGTCCCCAGTGATGCTGAGCACCAAGACCGACTAACTAATCATCCAGATGATTACTGCCATATACCGCTAGATTTACTGCATAAATATAAGGCGGATTAGCATTTACTAATTTAATAAACCTGCATAGTTTAACTTTCATAAAAAATGCTATGTATAATTAATTATAAGAAGGACTTATGAATCTAGTAGAAATGTTGAAAGATCATTCTAGTGTAGTTGGCCAAGGCCAAGCAAGAAAAAAAGTTTATGAGCTAGAAGCAAGATTAAATATTGATTTACCAAAAGATTTTTTTGATTATCTGGTAAACTTAAATTATGCAGAAATATTTGATGAGCCTATTTATGGGATTAACCCTGAGATAAAACGTTTAGATATTTACGAACAAAATAAGCACACTGAACATTTTAGATATGGGTTTCTTATGGTCTTTTCAAACGATATAGATGGTACTATTTATATTAGACCCGATACAAGCAATGTATACAATGCTAGCTTTACTAGTCCTATAGCCAATTCGTTCACAGAATTTGTGGCGAATGTGCTAAAAGAGGCATAAGACTTACAAAAAAGCTCACTAAATAGTGAGCTTTTTTGAATGCTAATTTAAAGTGTTATTTTAGTTTTTCTGGTGGAAAACCACTTAAAATTGTTGCAACGGCTTCTTGCACTGCTTTGTTACGCTCTTCAGGTGTTTGTTTCTTCTGAAGGCGACCTTCACGAGCACCACGCCAAACAAGCTGGTTAGAGGCACGGTCAACAACATCAATCACTAAAGTGCCCACATCATATTCATGGGTTGTTGTTTGCGTGTTATAACCCATGCCCCAGTAGTTCCAACGTGCACCGTAACCTACATTAAATGTATCAACGTCAACTTTAGTATCAACAGAGGCATGATAGTTAATTAATACATCTGCTGATGCTTCATCCGCAGGTGTCATACCGTTTGCTTGTAATTGTGCATTTACCGCTTCACGCACACGTTTTTCCATCAATGGACTGATTTGATAGTTACCAGCGTCAGCCAAGGTCGCTTGTGGAAACCAAGCAAATGTTTTGTAGTTACCAAAGTCCACAGATTTGTCGTAGTCAATATCAGGCGTTTTTGCACACGCTGCTAGTAGTAATACAGCAGCTGCAATTAGTATATTTTTCATGGAGTTTGCTCCTTGGCAAATTTAATTACTATTCGTTTGATAACATAACATAGAATTAATTCAAGGAAATGTTATTTTTTACCTGTAATTTGTGTACAAAGTAGATGTTGATCAGTCTAGTCGTCCTTGACTGAATGATGCATTAATTTACACAAACGTAGTAATTGTCTTATTCATGCTCTACTTCTATCCAATCCTTTTCATCTACCCAGTTCTGGGCGCCGTCTTTAACGGAGCGAATTGGCACAATATAATCACAGCTAATTTGTGGTTTCACCGAGGCAAATATTGGCACAAAGCCAAAGCTGAGTGCGGTTTCTATAATTGCTTTTTGATTTTGCGGATCGATATCGGCCGCTTCATCAATATAAATCGGGATGCGGTATAAGTTTTGCTCTTGGTCGCTTAATAAGTAGCGGATAAACAACATACCGCATAATAATTTTATGGTGATACGCGTACCGTTTGAGCCAGCCGAATCAATTTTTTCAAAATGCTCGGTTTCGCCTGCACGGTTTACTACTTCAAAGCGAATATCAAATAAGTCAGTAAGGGTTAAACCGGCTTTATCAGAGGCAAGTTTAATTAAGTGATCTTTTGCTTCGTTGACAGCACTTTCACTGTAGGGTTCTTGGCTGAGTAAATCCAGCGTATCACCTTGTTCAAACTGATTTGAGGTACTGATTATGGTATCAATACTATCAACCAACATTTTGCGTGGTATCACGTTAATTTTAAATGCTTGTAAGTTTGAAATACGATGCTGACTAATGCCTTTATTGAAGCTGTTCATTTCACGGCGCAGTCTGTCTAAATCTTCACGCAGTCCCTTAATCGTCGCGGCTACTTCTGTGAGTGCAACCCGGGCTTGGCGTTCAACCGCATCACGTTCGTTATCAATATTATGGAACGCGCCAATCAATTTCTGGTATTTACTAAACTCGTCATTTTCGTTATCAAATTTGGTAATACCGGCATTGTAAATATGCAAATAGGTATTACGAACGTTGATATCAAAATTACGCAGCTCTTGGCAATCTTTATTAAAGTGATGAACTAAGTCACTGAGATTATCAAAGTCAATTTGCACATCAATCATATACGGGGTGACTTTACCGCTATATAAATCCAGCGTGTGGTCAATTCGTTCAGATTTCACTTGGCGTAGGCGCTCGGCTTGGCGTGAAATTAAATCTTTTTTCGATTTAATAATCGAGCGTCGATCACTAATTGAACCGCTGTTATTTTGAATATCTTGTAAGTAGCTATCAACTTGCTCGCGTTCAGCCAATAATTGCTCTTTTAAGAGTGTTTGTGCATCAATAGATTGCAGCATAACCTGGAATTGTTCAAAGCGTTTAAGTGCGCTTTCTGCTGCCATGAGTTCATCGTATAAGGCATCTTTTTCTTTTTGTTTGTCGGCCACATTGGCGGCCACATCACGCTGTTGCTTAAATTCATTGAGTGACTGTTCTAGGGCGCTGAGTTGCGCAGTAAGTTGCTCTTTATTTTCACCGCTTTGCATCTGCACCGGTGAGAGTTTTTTCAGCTTGATGGTCGCGCCTGGCAGGGTAAGCACGCCGCCTTTCACGTTATCTGATAATTGCTCTAAAAATGCACCAAAGGCATCTTCATCAGTGATATCTATATCACCATTACTGGTGGTGGCAAATGACAGAATGTCAGGGTTTAGAATACGCGAGATCTCTTCAACTTCTTTAAGTGATAAATCCTCGCGCATACGGGTAAATAAATTAAACTCAAGATTTTTAAGCTGTAGCTTTAAGCTTTTGATCTGCTTTTGTGTTTCACTAATACGGTAATCAAGAGTATGCAGGCTTTGCCCTTGTGCACTGTTGATAGAATGCGATAGTGACTCGTAATCTTGCTTTAATTGACCAAGGCTTACTTTTAAGGTTGCCATGTTAACCAATTCAAATTCAGATTTTAGAGCACCAAAGTCTAAAAACCATTGCTCTATTTGTGTTTGCCTGCGTTCAATATCGCGCGATTGTTGTACATAAAGTTGTTGTTTTTGTTCAAACTCGTGCTTTTCGTGTTCAATGTCTTCAAGGGCAACATTAAGCTCGCTCAATTGCGCCTCTTGGTAGCTATCAAAATCGATTAATGCTTGGTCAATTTTGGGGGCGTATGCGGCTAATTTACCTTTGAGTACGGTTTGGTTTTCAAGCATTGATTCAAGGGCGCAGATAGGCTCTTGCATCGACTCGAGTGCTTTTAGCTCACGTTTTGCGCGGTTTACTTTATCAAAGGAGCGACGCCATACTTCATAAAAATCGACCTTTGAGTTTGACATGTGGCGTTCAAATACGCGTAACATAAAGCGCTTTACGTCGGCAGCGCCTAATTTATGCAGGTTCAAAATACGGCGGAAAATTTCTTTATAAATTGCCGAATCTTGCACGTTGTTAAGCGGGATCATCTTTAAGTTAATGTCGCCATCAAATGGCGTGGCACCACCCGTTAATAGTGCGTTGAGCTCTTGCGCTTTAAGCTCAATAGGGTTAAAGCCTTGCTCTTTTAAATGATTAAACAGTTTAGTGAACTTAATGATGGTTTTACCTTGAGTATACTGCTCAAGATCAAGCTTGCCTTGGTAACAAAAAAACTGATGTGCGTAACCGGCAATTTTACCAAGCCCAGCTACACCAATCACCACCGGGCCATGGGGTAGGTCGGCTTCGAGTAAAATATAGGATTGATCTGACGAAAAATAAAATTTACGGGTTTCGTCTAAATCATGACCGTCCCATTCTGTTAGGCGTAAATCATTAATAAGCGGAAATTGCAGAGCATTGATCACCGAGCTTTTACCGGTGTTATTTGGTGCACAAATTGAGCTGCTTTTATCAAGCGGGATCACACATTTGGCATAACCGGCGGTGTTTAATAATGCCAGCTTACTGAGGCCGTATAGGTTTTTCATTATTCGTCCTCTCCAATATAGGTTTCTTCGTTTACTTCCATTAAGGCATCAATATAACGATAGATAGGTGCTTGCAGCATAAAGCCGCCTTCTACTTCACGGGCAAGGCCAAGTCGAATCATGCGTAAGTACACGTCTTTACGTAGGTCTGATCCTGAAAAAATTTCGAGTTGATCAAATAAGTGCTTGTTCATTTGCACTAAAGTTTGCATCAGTTCTAAATCATTCACTTCATCAAATAAGGCACGCATTGGGTCTTTACCTGAGTTTGCATAGTGCTCAATTAAGATATAAATGGTTAAGGCAATCGCGCGGGAAATTTTCCCCATATTGGGTGTACTTTCATCACTGGCAAAGTAATAAAAACCACGGCTGTCATGTTGTAAATCGTGGCCAAGGGCGCTGAATAATGCGCGGTAATGATCAATTTGTTGATCAAGCTCTTGCCACATTACGGTGTCTTGTTCGCTAATGTGATAGCCGGTGACTAATTTTTTATTAATTGCTTGTAGATGACTAAGTTCATCTAAATTTATCTGTGTCATAACGGTTACTCATCCACTGTTGGTGTTTGCTGAGGGTCAACAGGCTTAGAATTAAAAGGGAAAAGAGAAAAATGTTGCCCGGCAATTTTCACGCGCATTTTCTCATCACTTTGATTGATTTCAATATCGGTGTCACTTACCAGCTTTTGATATAAAAACAGCATTTCGTCGGCTTCAAGGTCGGGGTAGCTTTGCTCTAAAAAGGTCAATAATGGTTGTGGCTTTTTACGTTTAGCATTGAAGCGTTTTTTAAAGTTTGCTTTAACATTATTGTAATCTGGAATATTGGGCGTAACAAAAGCAGGTACATCTTGTTGATCAGGAAGTTCGTATTCACTGTGTTCAAACTCAACAAGTGCAGCCATATAAGCGACCATATGGCGCTGTTGCCCCAATGAGAATCGCTGCGTGTCAGAGACAAAATGTGGTTGTACGGCGCTGAGCATATTATCAACGCCATTTTTACGTACTAAACCAAGTACTTTAGCTGCTTGACGAGTGATCATATTATTACGGCGCAACTCTTCACGCAGTGGCATTAGCATATCGGCACTTTTACGCAGGCTTTCGCGACCAACTAAATGCATTTCTAAAATTCGGGTACGTAATCGTTCAAGCATGCGTTTATCTTGATAAGCTTTACCGCTGCGTTCAATATATTCGATTTGCGTGCTGATTTGTGTTTCGATGGTATTAAAACAAGCATGAAAATCGCCACGAATATCAACCATTTCAAGCATTGGTTCAATGTATTCATCAAACGCTTCAATCACCGCTTGATAACGCTTTTGTAATGATTGCACCGCATTATTAGCTTTTGCTTGTTCTACAATATTTAAAATGGCATTTTCGTTGTGGGCAAATAGTTTCATTATTTTACGCACCCGATCATCCATAATGCGGCTAAAACGGCGCATCTCGTCGTAGTCTTCAATACTACCGGCATTGTCTAAACGGTTACCCAAACGGGCTAAATCTTCAACCAGCACGCTAATTTCTTGCGCCAAGCCTAAATGTTCTTCCTGCAATAAAAAAGTGGCAAAATCTGCAATTGCACGGTTAATTTCAAGTTGTGACGATTTAGCCAAGGGAATAATAATATCTTGGTTTAAAAGGCGGTTGGTTTCTTTGTAAATGCGCTCATTTGACCACGTAGGTTGTTTTTGTTTGATCGCATTTTGCACGTCTTTTAGGCTGAAATCAGCCATTTTAAAACGTTTAAATAGCAGCTCTAACATTCCCCAGTGCTCTGTTAGGGTATTTAGCAACTTTTTAGCTGGGATCATAAAACTCCAAAAATCCTAATTTATCTTGTAAAGCCGGCTTGTTAGGCCTCAGCGATTAGTCGTAGAAAAGCAAATTGACAATAGTTTTACACATTCTTTGGTGCTAGACTGCGCGCCGTGTCGTCCTGCGGCTCATAACATACAATTTTTACATTTTTATAAAGGTTGTTCAAACACCATGGTAACTGCAATTATCCTAACCCTGATAACGCTAGCATTCGTGCTCATCGTTATAGAGGATATTATCCATGTAAACAAGGCCAAAACCACGCTTTTCTTTGGTACTTTATGCTGGATTATCTTATTTATCTCGCCGCTTCACGGGCAAAGCCCCGAAAACGTACAACATCAACTTGACCACAATATTTTAGAGATTGCCACACTCTGGTTGTTTTTAATGGCTGCAATGACCTTTGTAGCCTATTTGAACTCTAAAGGTTTTATCCAAAATATTGTGCATAAGATAATGCCCAGTGCTATCAGCGAACGCAAACTGATGTTTTTGATTGGCGGGTTCTCCTTCTTATTTTCGTCGATTTCAGACAATATCACAGCCACATTAATTTCCCTTGCGGTGGTTATGTCGTTAAAACTCGATCCGAAAAAGCTAATTAAATACGCTACGCTTATCATCTTTAGTGTGAACTCGGGCGGAGTGTCGTTAATTACCGGTGATGTTACTACCTTGATGATTTTCCTTGATGACAAAGTTACCATTGGTCACTTGCTATTGTTGGTTGTGCCTGCGTTATTTAGCGTGGCGCTATTGGCCATTATGCTGTCATTTGGGCTCAACGGCCAAGTTGAGTTTACCAAACAAGAGGACCGTCGCATTGAGAAAACAGATATCACTATTGCAGTGATTTTCTTATCAACGATTGTCGGGACATTAACGTTAAGCGTGCTTTATCATGTGCCGCCTTTGTTAACTTTCTTATTTGGTTTGTCGTTGATGTTTTTAGTAGCGCAATTTTTAATGCGCAAAAAAGATGTGAATAAAAAAATCATCGATTATATTCGCGAAATAGAATACGACACCTTGCTGTTCTTCGTTGGCGTATTATTACTTGTAGGCGCCCTGAAAGAAGTCGGTATGCTCAGTAAGTTCACTCACCTTTACGAGTTAATGCCAGCACAATACGCTAATTATTTAATGGGTATATTATCAGCTGCGGTTGACAACGTACCACTAACGGCTGCGTTACTTAAAGCTGAAATAGTGATGAGTCCACAACAATGGTTGTCGTTTACGTATGCAACTGGGGTGGGGGGGTCCATGCTTATTATTGGCTCGGCTGCCGGTATTATCGCTATGAGTAAAGTAAAAGCACTTACCTTTATGAGTTATTTACGTATGTCGGTGTATTTATTAATCGCTTATACAATTGGTTATATGGGATCGTATTTAGCAGGTAGCTTTATTTAATTGCTTTTATTATTTAAAACAACTTGACAGCTAGACGTCTAAACGATAACTTTCAAAGCCCGCTTAATAGCGGGTTTTGTTATTTAATTACTAATAATTTACGTAATTAATCTAACATTCAGAAGAGGTGCGGTACTTAGGTACTTAATGTTAGGCGACGTATGCCTGTAATCATTAAGGAGGGAAGTACTCGCCGAGGAAAGCAACTGGACGTCACAGTGGTTTTTCGGTTTATGGGGCTGAATCCTCAAAACTGTCACCAATTAGGTGGAGAGCTTCTGGCAGTGGACTTTTCTTATCGAGCACCCCCTTGCCAAGTTCTTCTTGTTTTATCGTGGTATGAATGCCACAAAAGGAGACGACATGAATACCCAATTAGCTGCAACTAACTTGCAACAGTCAGCACAAAATCAAAAATCAGACTACGTAGTCGCAAAGTTCGGTGGCACCAGTGTGGCTAACTTTGAAGCGATGAGCCGTTGCAGTGAAATTATTGTAGCCGATAACAACGTACGAGTAGTGGCCGTAAGTGCCAGCGCAGGAGTGACTAATCACCTTGTGACCTTATGTAAAAAAGATTTATCAGCAGATGAGCGCAATGAGAACATTGCTGGCGTTATTGCTATTCAAGAAGCTATTTTAAATGAGCTGTCATTGGATGCTGATTTAGCTCATGGCTTTGATGAAACCATTAAAGCTTTTAAGTCACTTGCCAGTGAGCCACTAAAATCAAAGCAACAACATGATGAGTTATTGAGCTTTGGTGAGCGTTTATCATCCTATTTATTTACTCAGGTACTGCGTTTAAATGGCTTAAATGCGGTGCGTTTTGATGTGCGACAGGTATTAAAAACCGACAGCCAGTTTTCTAAAGCAACCCCAGATGTAGCTGCAACAGCAATGGCCGCAAAAGAGCATTTAATTCCGTTATTAGCTGAACAGGTTATTGTAACTCAAGGCTTTATAGGCAGTGACGCGCATGGTCAAACTACCACACTTGGTCGTGGTGGTTCAGATTACAGTGCGGCATTACTGGCCGAAGCTATAAACGCTAAAAGCGTGCACATTTGGACTGATGTCGTGGGCATTTTTAGCACCGATCCGCGCTTATGTGCTAAGGCTACGCCGATTGCGCGTTTAAGTTTTGATGAAGCGGCCGAAATGGCTACCTTTGGGGCGAAAGTATTACATCCGGCAACTATCTTACCTGCGAGCCGCAGCCATATTAGTGTGTTTGTTGGTTCTAGCCGTGAGCCTGAACGTGGTGGTACCTGGATCGAACGTGAGAAATCACAAATCCCCGGAATTCGTGCTGTCACGCAGCGTAAAAATCAAATATTGTTAACCTTAAAAAGCCCCGAAATGCTTTTGGCTAGTGGTTTTTTAGCCCACGTGTTTACAATTTTAAGTGAGTTTAATATCTCGGTTGATTTGGTAACTACCTCAGAGATAAGTGTTGCAATTACTTTAGATAATGCGCCAAATGCCTCGCGTCCTGAGCTTGATCAAGAATGCCTTGATAAGTTAGCGGAGTTTTGCCACGTGTCGGTTGAGAACAATTTAACCTTAGTGGCATTAATTGGTTCACAAATTCAATTACGTCAGCAAGAAATTAACTTAATGAATGTATTAAGCGATTTTAATATTCGCTTAATTTGTCATGGCGCAAGTAAACATAACCTGTGCTTTTTAGTGGAGCAGAGCGAGTCAGACTTTGTTGTGCAAGCGATCCACAGCCGTTTATTAGAAGTTCAAAACGCCGCGTAATTGGGCGGTAGAATTTACCACAGAGCACTGCCAGACAGTGCTCTTGTCACTTACCACACTAATATCAAACTCATGATATTGACAACTCAGCGCTGTTAAATTTGCTCGCTCAAGTTCAGTAAATACATTGGGGCTGAGTAATTTTGCAATTGGTTGGCTGGTGGCTTTGGCAAGTGCTTCTTTTAAGGTCCATATTCTAAAAAATCGTTCTGCGCTTTGCTGATCTTGCGTTATTAAATTTACCTCATCAAGATGATAAAAATGCTTAGCGAGCTTTGCAAATGGGCGCTTCAGGTTTATTTTTTCAATATCAAAACCAAATTCAATTCGTTCTACATTTAATGCAGCACCGACAAAACCATTAGAGTGGGATAAACAACTACGCAATACAGTGTCACTGTCAGTTATATGTAGCAGTAATTTACTGCTTTGCTGGTCAAATTCAGAGCTAATATGGTTATTTGCTAGATCACGAAATTGTGGCATCGTTTGTTTTACCAAATACTTAAGCAGTAGCCGAGTGGCTAAATATTCTTGCTTGGCTTTGTAACTTTTTCTACGGGTGATCACCGTCAGTTCAAATGGGCTTAATAGTGCGTTTAAATCGAATTCATCAACATTTAACTGCTGGGCATCAAATAATAAAATAGTATTCGCATTGAATGGCTGCACGCTGTGTTTGGTGATAACGAGTTGCTGTTGAAAAAATAATGCAGGCATAAAATCCACAATTAAAGTGATAAAAGAACAAACATGTTTATATTTTGTGCGGTTGTGCGCTGGTTAATTAAGCCAAGGCAAATTTATTACTCTGTGAGAGTTAAATATGGTTTAATTCACAATAATGAAAAATAATAACAGATTTGTAGATGTATGGCACAATTGCGTGATGGTTTTCAAAGCCGCCTTGGCTTTGTTTTAGCAGCTTCTGGCGCTGCAGTTGGATTAGGTAATATTTGGGGATTTCCCACGCAAGCGGCAAATCATGGCGGCGGCGCGTTTTTACTAGTCTATTTTATAGTTATCTTTTTTTTAGCCTTGCCAGCTTTATACACTGAGTTGTACTTAGGTCATAAAGCGCAAGCTAATCCGGTTAAAGCACTTAGACAAGCATGGCAAGAGCAAGCACCGCAAGTAGGCGCTGCTGCTGGTTATTTAGGTTTAGCCGGTGCGATTGTGATGCTGAGCTTTTACTCAATTGTTGCAGGTTGGATGCTTGCTTATGCCCTTGAACCCATTGCTAGCTTTTTTGGATTTACCACCGTCAGTGCGTTTTTACACACGGATTCGATGGCGCGTAATTTTGTATTTACACCACTGATGCTGATCCTCACTGCGAGTATTATTCTCAAAGGTGTTAAATCTGGCATAGAAACATGGTCGCGACGGTTAATGCCGATGCTATTGGTGTTACTCGTTGTGCTAATTGCTTATATAGCCACGCTTGATGGCGCAAGTGAAGGCTTTGCTGCGTATTTAGTGCCAGACTTTAGCCAAATACTCGACCCAGGTTTAATTATTGCGGCAATGGGGCAGGCGTTCTTTTCACTGTCACTGGGTGTCGGTTGTATGATGATTTATGGCTCGTACTTGCAGCCTGATGCTAATTTGCCGCGGTTAACCGCGTCGGTAGCGTTACTTGATACAGGGGTTGCCTTTTTAGCGGGTTTATTAATTATTCCTGCAATTTACGTGGCGCAGCACAATGGCGTGCAAGTATTTAGTGATGGAAAATTAGTGGGAGAAGGGCAACTAATTTTCGCAATTCTACCGCAGTTATTTAATACTATGGGCGAAATTGGCTTATTGGTTGGTTTACTGTTTTTTGTACTTATGTCGATTGCATCACTCACATCGACTATTTCATCAACTGAAATTCCAGTGGCTTTTTTAGTTGAAAACCATCAAGTAGAGCGTAAAAAAGCGACGTTTTTAGTGAGCTTAACGGTTTTAGCCGCGTCATCGTTGATTATTTTCAATTTTGATTGGCTATTTGGTTTAGTGATCATGGTACTGACTCAGTATCAATTACCGCTTATGGGCTTATTTTACTTTATCACTGTAGGGTGGTTGTGGCGCCGTGGTAATCAATTAAATGAGGCTGCAAGTGGCATGCGTTATTGGTTTGCTCAGTACATACGTTATGTGTGTCCGATACTGATGACCGCCGTGTTCGCTAATGTCGCGTTTGGTTGATAATTTAGCTGTCAGTTTTTTAGTTTTAATTGTTAATACATAGTGTTATACCAATCGTTTTAAGTTACTGACCATTTAGCTCGCTAGAATGGTTAAATATTTAAGTCGATTGGTATTATATCCAAGGAGGAATTATGAACATAGATGTTAAAGTCCCTACGCTTCCAGACTCAATACACACAGCAGATATCGCTAAACTTTATGTTAGTGAAGGCCAACTCGTTTATGCCGGTGATGTGTTATTTGATGTTGAAACTGAAAAGGTTGTTTTAGAAATAATGGCCGACTGCAGTGGCATTATTGAGAATATAACGATTGCAAATGGCGACCATGTTAATCCTGAACAGGTTGTAATGACTTTGCAGCAGCTTGCAGACAGCGAACTGCCAGCACGACCAACAGTAGACCAAACCCATGACAGTAAACTGTCAGTAAGCGGCTCAGCAGAAGAAGACGCTATTGCTTCTGCATTATTTAGTAAACTAAATACTATCTGCTGGGTAATTGGTTTTATTATCGGTGTGGCTGCAGGTGTTTTAGGAACCCTCATTGTGCTGGGTAAATAGCTAAAATGACCAATTATGTAAACCATCCAAGATATGGCAGCGAGCCAATCCTCTCTGGTAATAGTTATACAAAGCAAGAAATCGATAATGCCTTTTGGTGGTATAAAAGTGTTCGCTACTTTCCTGAGACGGCAATCCCCGCAGTTATCGAAAAACAATGTGACAGTTTATATCCAAGGCAACTCTATGTTGATATAGAAGAGCAATGTGTCGATTGTCATAGAGCGTTTATATTTTTTGCTAAAGAGCAGCAATATTGGTTTGAAGAATTAAAGTTTTGGATTGATGCACATGCGATCAAGTGCTTTGAATGCAGAAAGAAAAGCCGTGCAATAAACCAGTTGCAAATTATCTATGCAAACTTAATCATTAAAGAGCATATAACGCTTGAGGAAACTCAATTGCTCAAGTCCAGCGCGCAGCAACTTTTTGAGTCAGGAGTGATCAAAAAGATTAATAAAATAAATGCTATCCGTAAAATGTAAGTAGACGTATTTAAGGGACCTATGTGATTACGTCTTAACTTGATTTGTCAGAACCGATAAATAGGACTCAATCAAGTCTGGCTGTCACAGATGTGCCAAAATCAGACTTTCAGGCGTAACTCGTTTCTGCCCCAAAGTGAGTTAACGTAATTATTCTATAGATCACCTTTGAGCTATCAGACACAGTGATTCACCTAATGATATTGGCTCTACCCCATAATCTGATATTCCACTAACTTTTATGTTGGTGATGATATAAATTACTGTATTAATATACAGTTTTGTTGGTGTGCTCCCAGATTCAAGAAAATGAGCGACGAGCGCATTTTCTTTTTCTGAATACTTTTAGGGTCAATAAAAATATTAAAGTTGGCAATGCATTACGTTATTTGTTAAAAATAGATTCATTAATACATACGCGTAACTTCGGCACAAAGATGCGCGTAAAAAGATTAAGGGAAAAAATAATGCATTTAACACCGTCAGATCCAGACATAGCTACTTTATACAGAAAAATTAGGCAAGGACGTCTTGATCTGCAGCCAAACTTTCAAAGGGGAGAGGTTTCCCCCTGTGTCAGGATAGTTGTCGCCTCTAACTTTTAATAGAGGCAGATAAAATGAGACGTCGATTTACTCAAGAATTTAAAGTTCAAGCTGTTGAAAAAGCATTATCTCAATGTGATGATG
>NZ_JACJFL010000032.1:0-51864 GCF_014164575.1 Pseudoalteromonas sp. SG41-1 | reverse complement strand
GAACTCAGTAGTGAAACGAAACAGCGCCGATGATAGTGTAGCATTTGCTATGTGAAAGTAGGACATTGCCAGGCTCCAAATAAGAGAAACCCGTTACAGCAATGTGACGGGTTTTTTGTTGTCTGGCATAAAGTAAAAAGAAGGTTCGAGGTGAAAGGCAATAGGTTTTAGGTAAAAAAGAATAAGCCCCTAATGCCGACTCTATACATTTGCTATGTGGCTCTATACCGCTGTGGGCACTACGACATCGCCAGGCTCCAAATTGAGAAAGCCCGACTAGCAATAGTCGGGCTTTTTTACGTCTGGAATAAAGTAAAAAGAAGGTTCGAGGTTAAAGGCAATAGGTTTTAGGTAAAAAAGAATAAGAGCCTAAAGCCTACTCTATACATTTGCTATGTGGCTCTCTACCGCTGTAGGCACCACGACATTGCTAGGCTCCAAATTGAGAAAGCCGCTTCAGAAATGAAGCGGCTTTTTTACGTCTGTAGGAAAGCTAATGGCTTCGAGCCGTCAGTGTTAACCTTTGACATGCGTGCATTGCCATTTTTAATCTTGAGAAACTAGCGCCCTTTAAAAGGAACTGCTATCTAGAAAATGCACTTCTAAAACAACCCATATTCTGCTGTTTCTTCAGCATGTTGATGCATTAAGTGATCAGGTCTAAAGATTGCACTTGGGTCTATGAGTACGCTATGTTTATGCTCAAGTTTTATTAATCCTCGCATCATATTTTTGGTCTGCGGGTCAATGTCAAAACCTACATCTGTTAGCTTATCTAAAGGCTTGATATCTTCTTTTTTATAACTGATATTATCCTCGACTTTATCAACAAGTAGTCCTATATGTGGGTTTCTACCATCTTTAGTTGTGAAAATGATGATTGGTTTATAATCTAAAATAATTTGTTCTTTGGCTGATTCGAACAGTCTAATTAATTGCATAAAATTGCTGTTTCGCTCAATATTTAGGTCAATAAGAGCTTGCTTTGGATTGCCTTTTTTTACTAGTTCAATTAGCTTATTAGCACGACTATACAAGCGTGCATGAGGGATCTTAAATCGTTCTATAATTGCTTTAAGATCTTCATTTTCGGTTTTAAAGCTGCTGTACCATTTTGCAAAGTTAGATTGCTGAATGTCAGTGTTGTGGTTAAAAGGTTGATTTTGGTTAATGCTATTTTCAAGTGCGAAAAACCATTCGTGTTGTTTTTGTTCCCACTCACTAAATAAATTCACTAATGATAAGTTGGTATCTTGTGTTGATTGTTTGTTGAGAATAATACCTAGATCAAATATTGGAGTAGGGGTTTCCATATAGTCTTTAACACCAATAAAACTTTTATTGTCGTTAGGTAATGAGGTTAAATTATCTTCAAAGCGTTCAGTTAAAAGTATGTCGAGAATTTTTAATGAAATTGTTTTCTGGCCTACTCTAAAATTAATTAAGTCCATAGTGTCCTCACCTCCTAAATATATAGCTTAATAATAGAACATTATTTAGAAAGCGCAGCTATTTTGTTAAAACACAGAGCGATAGACAGTATGCTTATTCTTATCAGTTTTATTGACGAATAACGCGTTTATTTGTTTATCTTCACTAAAAATAATATTTAGGCGCTGCATTAAACAATTATGTTGCAGTGGTTGCGGGCAGCGTTGTGCTGCGGCGCTAAACACCATTGCATTGAGATAGCCTTCAAAGTGCAGACGACTAGGTGTGCTAACTTGCGCTGCAGCCATATCTTTGAAGAATTCAGTGCACCAATAAGCGTTACATTTATTAGGGTTAGGAATTACTTCGGTCGCCATAAGTTTACTGGGGTATTTTAGGCGAGCAAATAAGTCATTGCTTGAGGCAAAAGATATACTGGTGTAGTCAGGCATAAACTGTTGTTCATATGCGCTATTTATAAATTCAGATAATGGTTTGTATGTGCCGACTAAGCAAATGGCAGTAGCACCGCTGGCTTTTAGTGCTTTGAGAGCATCCTTAATATCATTACTATTTCGTTGATAGCGAGCGACTTTAACTGGCTTTAGATTGTGTTTGGCGAGCGATTCTCGCAATCCAGATTCTACTACAAGACCAAATTCATCTGCTTGAATTAAAAACCCAATACGTGTGTGATTGTTTTCTTCGACTAGGTATTTTATTTGCTCGTCAGCTTCATCATCGTAGCTAGCTCTTATGTTGAATACATTAATTGTTGGCTGATAATGCAAAAATTTAGCGCCGCTGTAAGGCATTAAATATGGAATTTGCAGTTGTTCAAGGATTGGTAAAACAGCAAAGCTTGTTGGAGTTCCCATTGCACCGAATAGCGCATCTACTTTGTCTTGATAAATAAAGCGACGAGTATTACTTACTGCGCGTTTTGGTTCATAACCATCGTCGGCGACTATTAATTCTACGTGTGCTCCGTTGATACCTCCGTTTTTATTTAGCTTGTTAAAATAGATATTACTACCTAAGTAAAGTTGTTCACCAATTTGTTTGGCAGGTCCTGTTAACGCGGTAGACATGCCTAATTTTATCGCTGGCTTGTTCTCGGCATAGGCGAAATTGCTATGTGAAAATGAAAAGAAGAAAAGAACGCTAAGGTAATTTTTTAAGTAAGTATTGTTCATACCAATTAGTAACAGCCTGTTTGAATAGTTTATCGAGTGATTTTTTACCACGGATCTGTAAAACTATTTGTGCCTTTTGTGATGACCAGTTTTGTAATATTAGTCTAATAAAAAGACATTTGGTATTTTCATCGCAATTAGATAAGCTGCTTGGTGTGCACCAAAGTGTCCGCCACAATAAAGGTTTGATGGTAAAAATTTGGTAATCTGTTGTTAGTAATGCAGCTAGACGTGTATCTTGGATGTTATCAGCGTTATGTTGAGCACAGTCACGCAGTACTTGTTCGACTAATTGTTGATCTAACTGATTGAAATGATCAAGTAGTTGCAATGCAAAGTCTGATTGAAAATCAGTTTTCAGATTTTTAATTAGCGAGCTGCGATCAGTTAAACTTTTAGCCACAAGAGCTGCATGTTCTGCAGTCGCTTTATCTTGCATAAAGCCTAGTTTAACTAAACTAAACCCCGCCATTTGCCAAAACTTGAGTAGGCTCGCATTAGCGCCAAAGCTGGCTCCAAACCAGTCACAGCTCGATGCTAGTTGCTGTTCACAATGAGCAATAAGTTGTGAGCCAATACATTTACTATGCTGTGATGGAGCTACAGCAATGCGCACAACACGAGCACACAACCTTGTTAGTACGTCAGCATTAGCACTTAACTGTGCTAATGTTTGCGCCATCAAATGCCCCTGTGGGCGACGTTGACCACTAACAACCTGTTGACTCAAGTCTGCGGTTAAACCGCCTTCAATCGCAATTAGGCATACTGCAATAATAACGCCTTGTTGCTGACATACAAAGATGCGTTGCTCTGTCGCGTCGAGTAAGTGGCGCAAGTCATTCACGCTAGTTTGATAATGCGCTAATGCTAATAGCCCAATGACTTGACGCAGTAGTGCTTCATTTTCAGCAAGGTGTTGGGGAGTCAGTTCAGAATAGAGCAGAGCGCTGGTGTCTAGCGTAATATCTTGATAATCGGCGTCAAGTGCTAACAAATTACAAATATGCTGTTCTAGCGGATCATTCGCTGCGAAGCGAATTGGTTGCTCTAGAGTAACACTATGCATATTTTTATAATGTTGCTCTAGGTAACGTTTGAATTTTAAAGTATACCCGCGGCCATTCCCTTCATAACCTACCATAGTGCTGGCAAATATAATGCGGGGATAATGCGTGAGCATTTTAATTAATAATGGTACTGGGATCGCAGCAGCTTCATCAACCAACAATACATCACAGTCAGGTAGTTCATTTAGTAATTGATCGGGTGCAATATAATGCAAGTTGGCGAGTTGTTTATCCCGAGTTTGATAGCTTAATCCTCGTGCTGCGGCAAAGTGTTTAAAACAGCTGTGTAGGGCGTTAAACTGCTGTGCACAAATGAGTATTTTTTTATCGTTAAGTGTTGCAGCAGCAAGCCCTAAAGCCGCCGATTTTCCACGGCCACGATCTGCGCTGATCAATAAAGGGCGATTGGCTCTACCGTTGGCAGTTCTAATGATTTGCTCGATGCAAAATTGCTGTTCAGTTAGGTTTATTTTACCTGCTAGCTGGCTTGTTTCTGGTAACGTTTGCCAGCCTGATTGTTGGCTGAGGTGCAGATACAAATTACTCTGGAGTAAGCGTGCAAAGCGTTGGTTAAAATAACTCTGCTGTTGTTGTTGAGCAAATGATTGAAAGGCGGTCAGTGCTGGGTCACACCAATAGTGTAAATCATCAAGTTCTGGCAACAATACAATAAATAAACCGCCAGCCTGAACAGTGCCACTAAGAGCAGCAAATTTGTCTGGCACTAAGCCACTAAAACCGTCATAAATAACATGCTGAAATTCTTGGCCAAGAATTTGATGAGTATGTTCAGGCCAGCTACTGTCAGTGAGTTCGCCACTAGTTGATAATACCTTAACAAGCGGATGGCAAAGTTGCTTGAGTAACTCATTAGCCTGTTGATAACACCAGTTTTGTTCGCCAGTAATGAGTAGCAATTGCCTATGTTTAGCATAGGCAATTTGCGGTAGGATATTACTTATTAACGAGTTAAATGGCTTGTAGTCGTGCATAAACAGTTACTAACCACTTACTACCAAAGTCATCAAAATTCACTTGTACGCGAGATTGAGCGCCACTGCCTTCGTAATTAATAACCGTTCCCATACCAAATTTTGCATGTAATACGTGTTGTCCTAAGCTAAAGCCACTTTCTTCAAATACGGCATGACTTACTGATGAGCTAAATCGTCCTGCTGCGGGTGGTCGCGATACTTGAGTTTTAATACGAATTTCTTCAATACAATCTTCAGGCATTTCACGTAAAAAGCGTGATGGACTGTGGTACTTTTCTTGACCATAAAGACGGCGGCTCTCGGCATGGCTAATATAGAGTTTTTCCATGGCGCGAGTCATGCCGACATAACAAAGACGACGCTCTTCTTCTAACCGACCTGATTCTTCATTACTTTGTTGAGATGGGAACATGCCTTCTTCAACACCAACCATAAATACGAGTGGAAACTCTAAGCCTTTCGCTGAGTGCAACGTCATCATTTGCACTGCATCTTCATGTTCTTCAGCTTGGCCATCACCGGATTCCAGTGAGGTATAAGCCAAGAATCCTTGCAGTGGTGAGCTAAACTCTTCATCTTCCGGGAGTTCGTATTGGCCACAGGCGCTGATCAGCTCTTCTAAGTTTTCTACCCGAGCGCGGCCCTTTTCGCCTTTTTCTGCTTGATACATCGCCATTAAACCAGATGTTTGAATAGCGTATTTCGCTTGCTCTTCTAAAGTGAGATCACCAATTTTATCTTCAATATGTTCTACCAGCTCAACAAACTTAGTAACAACCGTTGCCGCACGTCCTGATAAATGTTGTTGTTCTACGATGGCTTTGGCGGCGTACCATAATGGCAATGATTCGCTACGCGCACAATCGCGAATATGGCTTAAGGTTTTATCGCCAATGCCACGAGCAGGAGTGTTAATCACTCGCTCAAATGCAGCATCATCCTGACGATTACCTACGAGCCGTAAATATGCCAGCGCATCTTTAATTTCCTGACGTTCAAAGAAGCGCATACCGCCGTAAATGCGGTACTTCAAGCCTTCTTGTAACATGGCTTCTTCAAGTACCCGCGATTGCGCGTTACTACGATATAAAATCGCCGCATCTTGTAGGGCATTACCAGCGTTTAACCAGCTGCGTAATTTGCTGCTTACAAAGCGCGCTTCGTCTAATTCGTTAAAAGCGGCATAAACAGAAATAGGTTCACCATCATTGCCATCAGTCCAGAGGCTTTTACCCATTCGGTCTGAGTTATTTTGAATAAGTGCATTAGACGCTTTTAGAATCGTGGCAGTAGAGCGATAGTTTTGTTCAAGGCGAATAGTTTCGGCTTTAAAATCGGTCAAAAAGCGCTTAATGTTTTCAATTTTAGCACCACGCCAACCGTAAATACTTTGGTCATCATCACCTACGATCATGATGCTGTTGGTATCGCCGGCTAATAATTTAAGCCATGCATATTGAATGGTGTTGGTATCTTGAAACTCGTCTACTAGCATATGGGCAAAACGTTGCTGGTAGTGACGTAGTAAGGTTGGATTATTTTTTAGTACTTCAAAACTACGTAATAAGATTTCGGCAAAATCAACTAATCCGGCTCGATCACATGCTTCTTGATAAGCGGTGTAAACTTTAAGCATCATTTGTTCGTTGATGTCGTAAGCTTGGATATCTTTGGGGCGCAGACCTTCATCTTTCTTGGCGCTGATATACCAGCCAAACTGTTTTGCAGGCCATTTTTTGTCATCAATATTCATGGCTTTTAATAAGCGTTTGATCATTCTAAGTTGATCATCAGAGTCTAAAATTTGAAACGCTTCTGGTAAGTTTGCTTCGCGATGGTGGGCGCGCAATATACGGTGTGATAAGCCATGGAAAGTACCAATCCACATACCACCTACTGGTGCTTGAAGGGCTTGTTCAACGCGCGTGCGCATTTCTTTAGCTGCTTTATTGGTAAAGGTTACTGCAAAAATACTATAAGCGGAGGCTTGCTCAACCTGCATTAACCATGCGATACGATGAACGAGTACTCGAGTTTTCCCAGAGCCTGCGCCAGCAAGCACCAGCATATTTTGGAGTGGGGCTGCAACTGCATCCCGTTGTTTATCATTTAAACCGTCGAGTAATTCTGAAACGTCCATCATCACGCCTTTTCAATCAATATTAAAAGCAGTATAACAGGTGTTTTTGTTAGGCTAAATAAAATACTGTTTTTATAACCAGTTAATTTAATACATAGTCTAAAGGCTTTAAAAACTTAATGATTCATTTATAGTCATTTTTTAGCTAAGCTAGATCAATGGTGTGAAGTGATATCGCCAATTTGACTTATATTTAGTAAAAATCACGATTTTAGCTAGTTCTTCGTATTACCGTTGATTTTAACATATTGATTTTTTAATAACTAAATAATTGGCATGAAGAATGTAAGTAGATAAGAATAAAATTAAATTAATAATTGAGGTTAACATGGCAGAGCAAGGTTCAGGCGGTAATGTTATCGCAGCGATTTGTAATATATTTTTCCCAGGTTTAGGGCAGTTAGTTCAAGGCCGGATCATGGCGGCAATTGGTTTCTTCCTAGCGTGGGTTATTAGTGGCGCGCTTATTTATGTTGCGATTGGTTTTATATTACTGCCGATCGTCTATATTTGGGCAATCATTGATGCCGCGCGGTTTAGATCTTATCGGTAGCTGTATCACTTCAAAGAATAGCGCTTTTTAGCGCTATTTTTGTCACTGGCTTTATTTATTCAGCACTGACTAGGGTATAATCCCGATCATTAGTTGTATTTAGGTAAAGTTATGGAATACCAATTTATACGCGATCCAATAAGTGGCTTGCGGATTAAAATTAGCAGTGAACATGCGGTTATTGGCCGTTGGTTAAATGAAGAGATCGGCAAAGACAAAATTGCTATGGTACAAGCTTTAATAGCCTCAGTATCAAGTAGTTTTGAGCCGTTAACGCTACAGGGCCAAGAAATTGATTTGATCTTAAATAAAGATGAAGCCATTTTTGAAGCCCATGCCTTGCACCAAGACTCTGAAGATTTATTTGCTTATCAAGATGATGAGCTTATGCTCGAGGAAAATGGTTTAAGTAGTGGCTGTGGTTTTGAAGATTTTGTTGATCTGATTAATTCATGGCAAGAATTTACTACAGGTAGGTAGCCGTCAGTTTTCAGTTAGCAAAATATCCTCGGGTGCCGCGTAATGAAATGCCCTTAGCTATATTGGCAATATTTGTGTTAGCGACCTCTGCGTATTAACCACAATCAGCACGTAGAATCGATTTCATCGAAGAGTATTTATCTGTATTATTAACTACAATTAAAAAATAGTAACCGGAAGAGATATGTCTGCCAATTTAAATAAACTAGTGGTGATGCTAGAAATGCAAAATGCCATGAACACCAAAGTTCATGATCAATGGTTTAGCCAAGGCTTTGAATGGTATCGCGCTATTTGGGTTGAATGCGCTGAAATGCTTGATCATTACGGTTGGAAATGGTGGAAAAAGCAAACTCCAGATACCGAGCAAGTTATTTTAGAATTGGTTGATATTTTTCACTTCGGTTTATCGTTACGCATTGATGGTGAGACCAGTTATTTAGATCTTGCTAAGCAGTTGGAACAACAGTTAAGTGCACCGCAACAAGCTGATGATTTCAAACAAACGTTAGAAATTCTCGCCGCGTCAGCCGTCGCTGAGAAAACCTTTAACGCCGCAGCCTTCGCTGGATGTATGGCGCTAATAGGTATGGATATTGATGATTTATATCGAGGCTATGTAGGTAAAAATACGCTTAATTTTTTCCGCCAAGATCATGGTTATAAAGATGGTAGCTACATTAAAGAATGGCATGGCAAAGAAGATAACGAGCATTTAGTTGAGGTCGTTAAAAGCCTGAATACGGAACATGCTGATTTTGCAAAGCTTGTATATCAAGGCTTAGAGGCTCGCTACCCTAAAAATTAAGGCAGCATGTCACGAAAATCAGTGACGCTCAAATAGTCACTGATTTCATTGTGCGGTTGTTTACTATCTGGGTTTGCAACCGCCAATAAATGGCCAATACCATATTCTTTTGCGGCGTTTAGTACCGCTAAACTGTCGTCAACGAACAGCGTACGCTGCTTATCAAAACCTAAATCGAGTTGTACTTGCTGCCATAAGCTTTGCTGCTCTTTACTCACACCATATTGATGAGTCGACACCACACCATCTAAATAGTTATCAATATTGGTTTTTTCAAACTTGAGCATGACACTTTCCGGGTGTGCGTTGGTAAGTAAAATCAACTCTTTACCCGCTTTTCGCAACGATGTTAAAAATGCAGGTACATCCTCACGCATTTTAATGAGGTGCTGATGCTGATATTTTAGCTCCATAATAGGTAAATTAAGTTGTTGTTCCCAGTAATCTAAGCAATACCATTGGATTTGACCGCTAACGGCTTGATAGCGTTTTAATATATCCGCTTGGGCTTGTGCCAAACTAATATTCTTTGCGATAGCGAGTTGCTCAGGGATCACTGTCAGCCAAAAGTGATTATCAAAATGGAGATCGAGCAAAGTGCCATCCATATCTAGCAGCACAGTATCGATTTTTGACCAATTTAACATAGGAATTTCATCTTATAGGGTTTATTATTGAACTAACTGCCATGATAGCAAATTAATGCCAATGACACAGAAAAAGCACCCAACACCACCACAAATTCTTCGCACCGAAGTTGTTGCTAAAAGCCGATTATTTACGGTGGAATCACTTGAATTAAAATTTTCAAATGACGAACAGCGTCAATACGAACGGATCCGCGGCGGTGGCCGAGGGGCTGTAATGATAGTGCCGTTAACAGCTGATAATGAATTACTGTTAGTACGAGAATATTGTGCTGGCACTAATGATTATCAACTAGGCTTCCCAAAAGGCTTAATTGATCCTGGTGAAACACCAGAACAAGCAGCAAACCGAGAATTAAAAGAAGAAGTTGGCTTTGGTGCTGAGCAACTTCAGCCACTTAAAGTGGTTTCAATGGCACCCAGTTACTTTAATGCGACTATGCACATATTGTTTGCGCAACAACTTTATCCGCAAACTTTAGTTGGGGACGAGCCAGAACCATTAGTGGTTGTTAAGTGGCCATTAACCGATTGGCAGTCATTATTACAACAATCAGACTTCACCGAAGCACGAAGCGTTGCAGCTTTGCTATTATTAACTAAGCATTTAGAATCAGGAGCTGCGAATGATTGAATTACTTGAGCCATGTATTGAGCTTGCGCAAAGCGCTGGTGCTGCGATTATGGCTATTTACAAGAAAGATGATATTGGCCAGCAAGAAAAGTCAGATCACACACCTGTCACTAAAGCCGATTTAGCCGCTAACGATGTGTTAGTTGCTGGATTAAAAGCACTAGCGCCAGATATTCCTATTATGTCAGAAGAAACACCAATCCCTGCTTTAGCGGATAGGCAAGATTGGCAGCGCTATTGGTTACTCGATCCAATGGACGGTACCGGTGAGTTTATTTTAGAAAGCGGCGACTTTGCGGTAAATATCGCTTTGATTGAAAACAATCGCCCAGTGCTTGGGGTGATTTATTGGCCAGCGAAAGAGACAACTTACTTTGCCAGTTATCAAAATGGTGCATTTAAGCGTGTCGATGGCGTAGAGCAGCAGATCAATGTTGCCACTCCAGATAACTTAACTTTGGCTGTTAGTCGTCGTCAAAAAATTGAAGCTGTTAGTCAATACTTGAACGCGCAGTTTACAACAGTTGCTGTAGGTTCATGCTCTTTAAAAGCATGTATTGTTGCTGAGGGTAAAGCTGACTGTTTTTTACGGATAGGGCCAACAGGTGAGTGGGATACGGGAGCATCGCAAATAATTGTTGAAGAAGCAGGTGGCTGTATTACTGATGCTGAATTTAATCCATTAACCTACAATCAGCGTGAGAGTACAGAGAACCCTGACTTTATAGTGATGGGTCACCCTGATTGGGAGTGGCAAAAAATGATCAGTCCACACCAAAGAGCGCTTTAATTACTCTGTTTGTTTGCTTTTTGTTCGGTTGAACAGCTTTAAGCAGTTTAACTGTTGCATTATAATATGATTCCTATACTATAGCGCTCTATTCGAAACAGGCTCGCAAATAACGCGAAACCGTTGAAAAAGAAATTACAGGCGCGGGATGGAGCAGCCTGGTAGCTCGTCGGGCTCATAACCCGAAGGTCGTCGGTTCAAATCCGGCTCCCGCAACCAATTTTCTTAAATGATTTGGTGCATTGGAAGTTTTAAAAGGTCGTCGGTTCACTCTTCACCTTTCACAGCTCCCGCAACCAATTCTTTTAAAGAAGCGGTTACTGTAAACTCTTGGTGAGAGTTAAAAATCACTAGTCAATAGACTTAAAATATACAGGCGCGGGATGGAGCAGCCTGGTAGCTCGTCGGGCTCATAACCCGAAGGTCGTCGGTTCAAATCCGGCTCCCGCAACCAATTCTTTAGTGAGTTGGCTGACTTCTTTAATTAAGTAAGAAGTAAAATAACACTTAATATTTCAGGCGCGGGATGGAGCAGCCTGGTAGCTCGTCGGGCTCATAACCCGAAGGTCGTCGGTTCAAATCCGGCTCCCGCAACCAACTGAAATTACAATTTAGAATATTAAACAGACACGCCTAAAGCGTGTTTTTTTATGCCTGAAACTCAGTGAAATAAATAGCTCGTCGGTCTCAGCTCTACATTAGCCAGCAAAGGCCATCTATTTAAATCCGGCTCCCGCAACCAACTGAAATTACAATTACAATGTAGAATATTAAACAGACATGCCTAAAGCGTGTTTTTTTATACCTGAAACTCAGTGAAATAAATAGCTCGTCGGTCTCAGCTCTACATTAGCCAGCAAAGGCCATCTATTTAAATCAGGCTCCCGCAACCACTGAAATCAAGTAATAATGAATCGACACTCTATATGAGTGTTTTTTTATGTCTAAAATTCAGTGAGTGCAAAAATTGGGCTACTCATAACCCGAAGGTCGTCGGTTCGTTCTTCATAAATTCTGGCTCCCGCAACCACTGAAATCAAGTAATAATGAATCGACACTCTTAATGAGTGTTTTTTATGTCTAAAATTCAGTGAGTGCAAAAATTGGGCTACTCATAACCCGAAGGTCATCGATTCGTTCTTCATAAATTCTGGCTCCCGCAACCACTGAAATCAAGTAATAATGAATCGACACTCTTAATGAGTGTTTTTTTATGTCTAAAATTCAGTGAGTGCAAAAATTGGGCTACTCATAACCCGAAGGTCGTCGGTTCGCTCTCTATAAACACTGGCTCCCACAATCAACTGAAATAAGCAAATAGACGAGAGCTCTGTAAGGAAGGTTATATATTGATATGTCGTCACTACTTGGCTACCCACATTCACTCCTCTAAAATAAATTGATATAAAACTGTCTTTTCGCACCTAAAAGTATAATAAAAAAAGCTTGACGCAGATCGCCAGGTTTGATCTATTACTCATCTTTGGGTGGTGGAAAAAATAATGACGTCGTATTCAACAAAAGGGCTTGACCATTTAGGTTTGGTTGCAGGCATGAATAAAGAGCTTGGGATTGCTAAACTCATTGATCAGGCACTCCCTAAGCAGTGCGATAATAAGCTTATTTCTTATGGTCAATTGGTTGAGGCTATGATCTTAAATGGCTTAGGTTTTGTTGGCCGTACCTTGCACATGTACCCACAATACTTTAAAGAACGTCCTGTTGAACGCCTTATAGGCAAGGGATAAAGGCTGAATACATTAATGACGATGCACTCGGGCGCTGCCTTGATAAACTGTATGAAACGGGCGTGTCAGACATCTATCAAACGTTATCAGCGAGCGTTGTAAAGCACTGAGAGCTTCCTTGTGAAGGTATTCATTTAGACTCGACAAGTATTCATGTAGACGGTAAATATGAGCATGATATTGACAGTAAAGCCGTTAAATTAGTGCGAGGATACAGCCGCGACCATCGCCCAGAATTAAACCAAGTTGTGCTTAATCTGATCACCGAAAACAAGGCCGGCATTCCTATTTATATGCAAGCGGCCAGTGGAAACATCAATGATAATGAAGGGTTTAAAAATATTGTTAAACACCACATTAGCAGTTTAAAAGCAGCGCAAGATAGCCAATATTTTATCTCTGATGCCGTGCTTTATACCACACAAACAATTCAATCCCTTGATGAACAAAAACACTTGTTTATCTCGCGTGCTCCGCAAAAATTAACGCAAGTAAAAGAAGCAATCGCCCGGAAAAACACATTAGATTTTAAAATGCTTTATAATGGCTACAGCGGCGCATGGCTTGAATCTGATTATGGCGGCGTAAAACAACGTTGGTTATTAATCGAGAGTGAACAAGCGAAAAGACGTGAGCAACATACACTCGATAAACGGTTGGAAAAAGAATCAAATACGGCTTTAAAATCATTCAAAAAGCTGAGCCGTCAACGTTTTTCCTGTGAGTTAGATGCAGATAAAGCAGTGGATGTATGGTTGAAATCTCATACTGAACAGCTCATCAGTGACCGTGCACTCCTCAAGAATGCAATATTTAAGCCAAAGTGGCCGGCCCAAGCTAAATCAACAGGCTGATAGTTATGAGTACCAAATCACAGGGCAACTGTCTTGGTCTCTAACACATAGAGCGCAACGGTTACAGGAGAAGGGGTTATTTATTTTAGCCACCAATGAGTTAAGTGACACACTGACGATGGAGAAGATGCTTAAGCTCTACAAATCCCAGCAAAGTGTCGAAAAAGGATTTCGATTTTTAAAGAGTCCCGACTTTTAACCTCATCATTGTATTTGAAAAAGCCAGAAAGAATAGAAGCGCTATTAATGATAATGACGTGCTGTTTAATGGTTTACGCGGCACTAGAGCATAAAATGAGAAGAGAATTAAAAGCTCAATCAGTGTATTTCCCCAACTTAAAGTACAAGCCGTGCCAAAATCCAGCAGCACGCTGGGTATTCTTTTGTTTTCAGGGGATCCACGTATTAACGGTTGGTGATGAGCAACAGTTAGTCCTCAATATAGAGGAAAGGAACAACATTATCATTAATTGCATGGGCAGTATCTACGAGAAAATTTATTCCTAAAAGTGCTGCGGAATGTCGGATAAAAGCATTGTGTCATCTGGTTATGGTTAGAGCAGCAATATACCTAGACTTATTGAGATTACATAATAATTGCATATAATGATATTTTGTAATTTAATTGATCTTTAGTTTACATTTATTGTTTTTTTTGGGTACGATATTTTTACTGCCTGTGTTGAATAAAAATTCAAAAATACTGTACAAAAAGGAATATATATGAAAAATTCATTGAAAAAAACTATATTAGCAATTGTTTTAGCTGGTACAGCTTCTTTTGCTTATGCTCAAACTTGCACTTCACATACAGTTTGTTCAGGGGGAAGATGTGCTACCATTGTAACCTGTCATCCATTCTAGGCTTACAACAATAAAATTATAACAAGCTTCAATACAGGTAGTTATGAAACAGCTTTTAATTACAAAAAAAAGAAAAACGTTAAAAAGATTCTTAATTCCGTTAATAATTTCTATTGGTGTTGCCTTTTTGTACTTTAGCTGGTTAAGTAAAGATTCTATCCCAGAAGAATATCTTAAACCGATTAAAATAGCTTCAACAACCGAAAGTAAAATATTAAAAGGGATTGGTACTATACAGCCTACGCAAAGAGAGCTTGTTTCTGCGCCTTCAGATGGCACCATAAAGCTTTTAAATATCCGCGAAGGGCAAACCATCAAACGCGGAGATATACTAGCAGAACTAAATAACTATGATTTAGAGCAAAAAATACATACTGCACAATTAGAATTATTAAATATATCTTCACAAGTATCTATAGATAAAAGTAATTTAGCGATACGACTATCGCAAGTTCAGTCTGAATTGGCAAACTCGGTCATGCAGCTTAAACAGCAAAAGCTTGAACTAAACGCAAACGAAGCGCTTGCAGAAAAAGGCATTATTTCATCTATTCGTTTTAAACAAAGCCGTATGCAATTTGAACAAAATGAATTAGAAGTTGAGGCTAAAAAAGCAGAGTTAGCTCTTTTTAAAGATGCCTACGAGCAGCAATTGATCGCATACGCTAATAAAATCAAACTTGCTCAAAATCAGCTTGAATATCTAAACAAAAAACAATCAAAATTGATTTTAACTGCTCAATTTGATGGTGTGATAAGTCAAAATAGTAGTAAATTAGGGCAGGTTGTTAAACAAGGGCAATCTTTATTTGAGTTGATAGAAACCAATAACTTATTAGCGAAAGTACAAGTTCCACAGTATTCTTCCGATCAATTAGAAAGAGGCCAAGCTGCTGAAATCATAACACCTTCGGGTCGCATTCAAGCAAAAGTGGATTATATAGATACAGTCATTAGAAATGGCTCGATCAATGTCTTTCTAACGCTTAATTCAGTAACGCCTAATTGGCTTCGAAGCGACCAAGCAATTGAAGCGAATATCTATACCGCACAGCAGCAAGCAACTTACAATATACAAAAACCACATGATTTCAACGATTTCAAACATTGGAATATTTTTGAAGTTAACGCTAATAACCAAGCTGTACTTACTCGTATTAATTATCATGAAGTTGATAGTAGCCAATTGAGCTTTGAAGAAAAGTTAAGTGGTAATTATGTGCTGCTGATACCAGATAAATATACAAAGGAACACACAATAGACTTTAATCTAGGCTCTTCTCATGACTAAGCCCCTTATAGCATTTGAAAACGTTTCATTTAAGTATGCTAGCAATACAAAAAACACATTAGAAGATGTTAATTTCACCGTCAATAAAGGGGATTATGTTGCCATTACGGGTACTTCCGGGAGCGGTAAAAGTACTCTACTTTCGATATTAGGACTTATGAACAAGCCTTCTAATGGAAATTACTTAATATCAGATATCAATACTCAAGACTTAACAAATGACTCTATTGCAACGGTAAAAAATAGAGAAATTGGTTTTGTTTTTCAAAATTTCAATTTACTCAGTCACTTAACAATATTTGATAACGTGGCATTACCATTAACTTATAATAGCTCGGTTAAACGAAGTGAGTATAAAGCGAAAGTACAAGAGGCACTAAAACGAGTTTCGATGGAGGGATTTTTAAATAAAAAACCGAATCAGCTTTCAGGTGGTCAACAACAGCGTGTGGCAATTGCTAGGGCATTAATAAATCAACCATCCATTATACTAGCCGATGAACCAACAGGGAATTTAGATTCAAACAATAGCCAGCTTGTATATAAGCTTTTAGAGCAATTAAATGAACAGGGTAATACAATTTGCTTAATTACCCATGATGAAACTTATGCCAAACATGCGAAGCGCAGGTTACGGATGCACGATGGTAAGTTAATAGATTAAATGCAGAAATTACTTACCGACATCACATTAAATTGGTTTAAATATCAATTTCTATCTTGGAAGTTATTGCTAAGTAGTGTCTTGCTAATTATTCCCTTATGTTTCATTTTAAATTTAAAAGCAATTGAAAATACGTTTTTATCAACCGAATTTACCTCCATTGAAAATACCGAAATTATCCACCAGATATTTATACATGATCAAACAAGCAATTTACCGGTTGATAAATTCATATTTGACGAACTTCATAATCAATTTCCGTATTTAGTAGGTATGTTCGAAAGAACGCTGCAATTAAGTACAAAAAAAATTATGGCAGAAGAAGAGCAAGCGACCAAGGTAAGTTTTGTCTCTAATACTATTAGTAAATTAGGTATCGATACTCATTTAGGGTCATTGAGGGCATTCAGCATGGCATCTACGGGCAGTAGTTTAATAACTGCTGTTAGTTTTAACTATTGGAAAAACAATCTAAACAGTGATCCGGCTGTAATAGATAAACAAATTATTATTAATGGTAAAAGTACTAAAATAGTCGCGGTGTTAAATGCAGGTTTCAAATCTCTAAGGCGAGATAGTTCTACTGATTTATTATTACCTTACCATCAACTTGCTGAATTACTGCCTAATGAGCAGGAGTTAACACCTGATACTTTCACTTATGTGCTTGGTAATATTACTGACTTAGAAAACTTTATAATCAATTTTGATGCATATCTGAAAAAAGAATTATTCATTTTTGACAATACAAAATTAATGCTTAGTAAGTCAGTAGGTGTTGATCCTGAACAGTTTCAAACAGTGTCAAACAGGGTTGATTTATTAGCCATATTATTTGGTATTTTATTTGCTTTCAGCTTGGTATCGTTTTCTGCATTTTATGCCACACAATGTATCGATAAGAAAAAAGAAGTCGTCATACGACAGTTATGTGGAGCAAATAAAAAACATATAATGTTGCAGAACTACATCGAAGTTATGCTGTTAGCTTGTTACCTTGTTTTTATGGTGTTTATTTTTACACCTTTAACAAGTAAGTTGGCATATTTAACTATACCGACGATCAACACTTTTAACGTTATGGCAAACGTCATTACTTTAATTACTCTATTAATGAGTTTTATCGTATACCTGCTGACATTAAATTTCCTACAAGACAAAACGACCATAACTCATATTGGACGTGGTAGTAGCGCTTCTTTGAGTGAAAAATTGCAAGTGTTTACTTTATTATCATTTTTAATCAGCCTTGCAATATTAAGTATTTATGTAAGTTATTTAGTAATAATAAGTCAGGCTAATTTAAACAATCATAATATAGGTTTTAAAAATAAAAACCTATATATTGCCAGTTTTGACTTTCCATCTTCACCAGAGCATAGCTTTATGGCAGATAATTCAGCACAGCAACTACTGCTACAGCTGAGTTCTTTAGATTATATTGAGTCAGCCGCATTAACTAATGTCCCTCCTTTAACTGACCGTAGTGCATTTAGTCATTGGTATACATTGTCAGGTAAAGCCGTCACCTCAAGTAAAAATGCACAAACCTCAAATCATAGAGTTAGCCCAAATTATTTCGATACGATTGGCACACGGCTAATAATGGGTAATAGTCTGTCTTGGGGGCAATATGGCAATATAGTCGTTAATCAAGCACTTTGGGATCAATACTTTGCGAATACAGGTTTAGGTCAAGCCTACTTACTCACTGACTTTGGGAATGAAAAAGTAAAATATAAGGTTGTCGGGGTCGTTGAGAATATTCATATAAAAGGTAGTGATACGCCAGTGCAACCCACTGTTTATACACTTATCAGTGTTATAACTGGCTTTGAAAGCATCGTCGTTAAAGGTAACGGGGTTATGCCAGCCAATTTCACACAAGAAATGATGAGTATTACCGCGAATATTAGCCCCTATCTGAAAAATTTAACAAACGTTGAACTGTCTGAATTGGTAAAAAAAGAAGCGCAACCAAGAGAAGCAATTTTAGTTATAACTATAACTTGTTCATTGGTTCTTTTACTCAGCGCCTTATTGTATTGCTTTAATAGTATAAAGCAATTGGCAAGTAAATCTGCAACAGAAATATCGTTAAAGCGGGCACTTGGTGCACGGACTAAAAATATTGTATGGTCTTTTTGTAAGCTGTTTTTCTTCATTTTGTGCGTTGCCTATTCTATTATTTTAGTCTGCGCTTATATTAATATGAATAAACTACAGCCCTTTCTTTTTAAAGTCGATTTAATAGATGTACCTGTAATAACGTTACTTCACTTAGTCGCACTATCCTTTGTGATCATTGTGTTTTTTATAGAAATTAAAAATATATTAAATACATCTTGGAAAAACCTGAGTTAAGGAAAATCATGAAATATAGATATTTGGTAATGTCAGTTGGTTTGTTGTTTGCGGGCAATTGCATGGCTGAAAATTACGAGTTTACACACCGACAAATAGTCGCAAGTCCTATAAATAACACTGCACCTCAGCTTTTTTTGTTTAATCGCCAAGGTCAGCTTATCCATTATTCAGACAGCTACCTACAGAATATTTTATCAATCTTTAGAAAAAAAGAACTGCTACCAAACAGCGAGCAATTAAAAAATGATTTATTTAATCTTTTAAATAAAAATATTGATTTTAGCGCACACGATTACACCTTGTTTTACACTTCAATAGATGAAGCGATTGGGCCATGTGAACCATGTCGGCAGCAAGAAGAAAAAATAGCTTTACTAGATGCTAAGTTTCCAAAAGATAAGCTATCAATTCATAGAATTACCATCATAAACGAAGTGTATACATTAAAGGATTAGTATGAAAATAAGAGATTTACTATTTTATTTAACCGTAGTTTCGATTGCTGTTACATTAACTCATTTCTTTATTAAAGAGCAGGTAGGTGCGCCTATTAATAATATTGATTATTTACAAAATAATTGGCATAAAAATCCAACAAATGAAATTACACTTTACTCAGCTGAATGGTGCAAAGCTTGTCAAGCGACAAAAGAATATTTGAATAAAAGAAATGTCAACTACAAAAATATAGATATTGAGCTTAGCTCTACAGGTAGTAAATTATTAAAGGAAAATAATATCGATTCAATTCCTGTGATCACGTTTAATGATGTCACTATCGTGGGGTTTGATGCAAATAAGCTTGATACACTAGTAACGAATATAAAAGTAAAATGATTGAAAATTCATTGCTTACTTTTAGCTGATGAAAAGCATCCTAGTTATTTCCAAAGATCAGGATCTTCTTCTGGACGGGAATCTTTTCTGTCTAATACCTGCGAAAAGCGATTAGCAAAGATACCTAAGTAGCCCCAAGCGGCGAAGAATAGTGCGATGGCTAAAATTACTAAGCCGATGATTTGTAAGCTGTAGTGGCTATAATAGCCGAGGGTGATTAATATCACGGCTAGCACAAACAGTGCTAAGCCGCGTAAAAAGCGCTTTAAACTGAGCTTAGGCTCTGAACCTAAGCGATATATCAGCGGCTTTAGCATGACTGCCTACTATTAATAGTAAGAATGATCGCCAGCTTTGTGATCAGTAATATCAGCAACACCGGTGATTTCATCGAACTTAGCAATCATTTCTTTTTCAATGCCTTCTTTTAGTGTGACATCGATCATAGAACAACCATTACAGCCACCGCCAAATTGAAGAACAGCAATACCTTCAGCAGTTACTTCTACAAGGCTTACTTGGCCGCCATGGTTAGCAAGCTGAGGGTTAACCTCTGTTTCTAACATGTGTTGAATACGTTCGTTAAGTCCTGCGTCATCACCGATTTTACGGGCTTTAGCATTGGGGGCTTTAAGTGTTAACTGAGTGCCCATTTTGTCGGTAACGAAGTCAATTTCAGCTTCTTCTAAAAATGGCGCGCTTTCTGTGTCAACTACAGCATCAAAGCCGTTAAAAGGAAGACGAATATCGGTGGCTTCTACTGCATCTTCAGGGCAGTAAGATACACCACATTCCGCTTGTGATGTGCCAGGGTTAACAACAAATACGCGAATATTTGTTTTTTCAGCTTGGTCAGCTAATAATTTTGCAAAATGCGATTGTGCGGTTTCGGAAATAGAAATCATAAAACAACTATACTTGACTAAATTACTCGGATACTGGTTATCATACTCCGCTCATCGCGTTGTCGCCAGTGTTGAGCGTAAAAATTTGGCATCTATTTTAAGCAATGGTAGCGTGCAAACATTGATCATTTACTGAGTGTTTTCTATGCGTTTGATAATAACAATCTTTACACTATTGCTAAGCTTTTCTTGTTTAGCACAACCGCTTTCATATTATTTCAATGATGATGTGAAATTTGATCCAACTATTCCCACTCCAGAGCAGGTTTTAGGCTATGAAGTCGGGCAGTGGCACGTACGTCATGATCAACTCGTTCGTTATATGGAAATATTGGCACAAAAAAGTGACCGTATTAATTTTGAAGTCATTGGTCGTACCCATGAGCAGCGCCCGCTCGTTATGCTAACTATCACCGCAGCTGATAAGTTGGCGAATGTGGAGCAAACACGTAAGGCGCACTTGGCGCGTTTAGCCGATCCAGAAAAAGCCAAAGAAACCGATCAGCCAGCGGTCGTTTGGATGGGTTATAGCGTTCATGGCAATGAATCTTCTGGTAGTAATTCAGCCTTGCTAGTGGCTTATTATTTAGCTGCGGCGCAAGGTAAAGAAATTGATACGCTATTAAATAACACGGTTATTTTACTCGATCCTTCATTAAACCCCGATGGTTTAGCACGCTTTGCGAATTGGGCGAATAGTAATCGCGGTATGAACTTATCGTCTGATCCACAAACTCGGGAGCATATTGAAAGCTGGCCAAGTAGCCGTACTAACCATTACTGGTTTGATTTAAATCGTGATTGGTTGCTGCTACAACACCCTGAATCTCGTGCTCGTATTGCTAAGTTTCATTACTGGAAACCCAATATTCTTACTGATTTCCATGAAATGGGTCCCAATAGCACTTTTTTCTTTCAGCCAGGTATTCCATCACGTAAGCACCCGATCACCCCTGATGAAAATGTCAGTCTCACGAAGGCAATAGGTAACTATCATGCTAAAACATTGGATGAACACAACGCGTTATATTTTACCGAAGAAAGCTTTGATGATTTTTACTATGGCAAAGGTTCAACTTATCCAGATGTAAATGGTGGTGTGGGTATTTTATTTGAGCAAGCAAGTTCTCGTGGTCATCTGCAAGAAACCATAAATGGACCGCTGAGTTTTGCATTTACGATTAAAAACCAGCTGCTTACGAGCCTATCTACATTTCAGGCTGCGATAGATAATCGCCAAGCATTACTCGATTACCAAGCTAGTTTTTACAATAATGCTATAGAGCTTGCTAATGATGAAGATTATAAAGGTTATGTAGTGCAAGGCGGTGCAGATACAACACGTAGCGCACTTTTTTTAGATTTATTGAAACAGCATCAGATCAAAGCTTATCCACTTAATAAAGCAGTAAAAGCGGATGGTAAGAATTTTTCTGCGAAAAGTTATTTTGTGCCATTAGCCCAGCCGCAATATCGCTTAGTTAAAGCCATTTTTAGTGAGCAAAAGCGTTTTGTTGATAACACTTTTTATGATGTATCCGGCTGGACGTTAGCCCATGCTTTTAACTTGGAGTTTGCAGCAATTAAAAGTGGCTGGGGCTTAGACGTTAGTAAAAATGCATGGCAACAGCCTGAAAAACCACAATTTGCTGCGTTAGATGCACAGTATGCGTTTGGCTTTAAATGGGATGATTATTTAGCTCCGAAAATGCTTAATAAATTATTACAGCAAGGTGTGCAAGCTCGTGTGGCGCTCAGCCCGTTATCAGCTAAATCGCTTGCAAGTACACAGGAATTTGCTGCGGGTAGTATTATTATTCCTGCTGGGATTCAAAAAAATCCGCAATGGGTGTCGTTATTAAATAGTGCACAAAATGAATTTGGTATTGCAATTACGCCTATTACTTCTGGCTTAACGGCAAAGGGTGTCGATTTAGGCTCGCGGACGTTAGCGGTAGTTAAAGCGCCGAAAGTATTACTCGTTGGTGGCCAAGGGACTAGTCAATATGAAGTAGGTGAAGTGTGGTATTACTTAGATCGCTTTGTTGGTGTGGCACCTACCATTGTGGAAATGGAACGTTTTGGTGATCTTGAACTTAGTGATTACAGCCACATTGTTTTGGCTCATGGAAATTACAATAAGCTTTCAGATGCTGACAAAATAGCAATTAAAACTTGGGTACGTAAAGGTGGAGTTATTTGGGGCCACAAAGGTGGGGCTAAGTTTTTAGTCGATCAACAACTATTAAAAACCAGTTATTTATCACGCCGAGATGTTGCCAGCGCCTTCAAAACGGATGGCTTAAACTATGGTGATAAAGATCATTTAGCTGGGCGTCAACGTATTGCTGGAGCGATATTTAATACTAAAGCCGATTTAACGCACCCACTTACTTTTTCATTAAAGCGTGACACCTTACCAGTATTTAAAAATAGTACTTGGTTACTTGAAATGTCAGCTGCACCATTTGTAAATGTGTTGCAGTATACGCAAAAGCCATTACTAGCGGGCTTTACCGATGATGTGAATGTTGAGCAAGTAGCGGGAGCGGCTGGTTTAGTGGCACATTCGTATGGTCGTGGCAGTGTGATTGGTATGACAGATGATCCGGTATTTAGGGGCTATTGGTACGGCACCAGTCGTTTATTGAGCAATGCATTGTTTTTTGGTCACACATTTAGAGCGAATGCCGATTAATTAATTAGCTTAAGTATTAATGTCCTAATGGTGTCAAGCAGGTTACAAATGCCCAAACTTGCTTAGCACCAGCCTTTTTAAGGGCGACGGTAGCTGCATTAAGAGTTGCTCCTGTTGTCATCACATCATCAATTATAGCAACTGTTTTTCCGCTCATATCGGTATTACATATAAATGCGCCATGTAAGTTTTTTACTCGTTTAGCTTTGCTAAGTGATGACTGTGCTTGGGTTTTCTTTGTACGCTGTAAACTCTGAGAATCAATATTTTCATTTACTAAACATGGCAACCAGCATTGTGATACTTGGTTAAAGCCTCGCTTTAAAAAACGCTGCTGATGTAGAGGTAAAATAATAAATAAATCTGGCCATATTTCGCTATTTTTTTTACTAACAGTCAGTTGTTGGCTAATAATTAACGACAATGCGTTTTTATAATGAATCTGGTTACTAAATTTAAGTTGCGTGAGCCAACCATCAAAAGGGGGACGATACCACGCGCAAGCGAACAGGTAATCGAATTGGCAATCAGGAAATAACTCAACCACATCTGGGCGATACAGTAAATTAGCATGTGTGGTTATATCTAATAGCGGCAAATCAGCTAAACAATGTTCGCATAAACTATGTTTGGTACGGATAATACTTTGGCATTGCACACAAAAAGAAGGAAAAAACCAATCGCCCAGCTGTTGAAAACATTGATGAAAAGCAGTCATTGCATTCATTCCCTCAAACGCTATTATGAGCGCTAAGTTTGGAGCAAGGTTATAAAAAATGCAAAATGAGCTGGTGTTATTACATGGTTGGGGGATGAATCAAGGCGTATGGCAGTTGATCTTGCCGGAGCTTCAATTTATGCATAACGATACAGTACGCAGTGTTGATTTACCCGGTTACGGTAATAATCAAACATCGCCAAAGCCGTATACTTTGCATGCCGCTGCATTACAATTAAGCAATCAATTACAGCCAAACACTACCTTAATGGGCTGGTCTTTAGGTGGTTTATTTGCTCTTTATATTGCAAAGCACTGGCCTGAAAAAGTCGCGAAAGTGATATTAGTTGCTGCAACTCCATTATTTGCTGAAGGCGATGATTGGCCAGGAATAAAAGCAAATGTATTAGCTGCATTTAAAGAGCAGTTAGTCACTCATCGCGAGAAAACCATCGATCGCTTTTTGGCAATACAGGCGATGGGCAGTGAAAATGCCCGAGATGATATTAAACAACTTAAACAGTTACTCAATGAATTTCCGGCTCCACAAGAGTGCGCATTAACTGCTGGTTTGGATATTTTACAGCAAGATGATTTACGCGATGCTTTTGCCTGTTGTCCAGTGCCAATCCGTGCTGTATTTGGCCGTTTAGATGCATTGGTACCGTATCGCGCAGTAACCAAAATGAAAGTTTTAAAACACGATTTTGAGTATGAAGTGATCGATAAGGCGTCACACGCACCTTTTATATCCCATAAAAAAGAGTTTTTATCTGCCGTCAAATCAATGCTTTGAAAAGTAACTTTACGGTGGTTTGAAAAACTCTGCAGTAAAGCTTTATTTTGACTGTTTTATGAGCGATAATTAACCAATATATCATTGGTGGAGGTGTTGTATGCCAATCGGATCTGTGTTTAATAACGGTGTTGAAGGTTTTAATCGTGCCAGTCAGGGTATAGAGAAAGCCAGCGCAGAAATAAATCGCGCCAGCATTGAGCAACAAGACGACGCTCAGCTTGCCCAACAGCGCCAGCTGCAAGCTGCTCGTCCGGAAGAAGCGGTAACCGCTCCTGTGTCACAACCACCACGTATTGATGAAGCCTTGGTCAATTTAAAGGTCGAAGAGTTTAATGCCAAAGCCAATACGCAATCAATTCAAACCGCGGACGAAGTACTGGGGACTTTGATTGATATTCGTGTTTAATTTGCCATGAACATTGTCACGCCATTTCCAAATATTAATATAAACACCGCAAATGTTTATACGGAAACCGCTCGGCGTGACAACCAACTTCGGGAAGTTATCCCGCCACCTGCAGCTACAAAACCGACTAATGCTGAAAACAAAGCGCTCGGTGATAATGAAAAAACTAAACAACCCGGTACAACTGATACCGGCACTTATGATGCCAAGGGTAAACTTGCCGACGAAAAAGTAATTCAAGAGCGTCAGCAGGGAGATGCAGAGCAAAATCCAGAGCAAAATGAACAGCAACAACAAGATAAAGAGAAAGAGGCAAAGCAAAAAGAGCAAGTAGCTCAGCAAGAGCAACAAGACGCTGAGCAAATTAAAGAGTTAAAAGCGCGTGATACTGAAGTACGTATTCATGAGCAAGCTCATTCATCAGTTGGTGGTCAACACGCAGGTTCGCCAAGTTATGAGTACCAACGTGGACCTGATGGTACCAATTACGCTGTTGGCGGCGAAGTACAAATTGACGTTGCTGAAATAGCAGGTGACCCGCGAGCTACAATAGAGAAAATGCAAACGGTACGTGCTGCAGCTTTAGCGCCGGCAGAGCCTTCTGGTGCTGATCGTTCGATTGCTGCTGATGCCACTCAAAAGCTCGCTGCAGCGCAAGCAGAGCTTAGTAATATAGACAGTGATGATGAAAGCAGTACGCAATCAGCATCGTTCAAAGTAGATAACGAATTAACAAAGGATGAGAAAGTTGCAACTACTGCTGAATCAGAAACCGCAACGGCTAAGCGCGATATTGAAGTTGAGCAGCGTGCAGGTCGCATTGCGCAGTTTTATCAAGCCGCCACCTCGCCTTATGGACAGTCTGGCTTTTCTGCAACCATATAGTTGCTCCCTCGTAATATGTGTTTCCTCAATTTAAATCCAAATAAATCATTTTTTAAGTGTGGTTATTCACATTTATTTACCTAAAGATGTATGCAATTAATTGTGAAATATTACTGTAACTGCTATTTTCCCTACGATTTTTATTATGGAAGACAATTAAATGAAATATGCAGTAATCGCAGGTGCTTTATCACTTTTTTCAATAACAGCGGTGGCGAATGAAACGGCTGGCTTAAGTTATGACTATGTCGAAGTTGGCTATGCAAAAATGGACGTAGATGACTTGGATGAACTTAGCTTTGATGGTTATGCAGTTAAGCTTAGCAAGCAAGTAAGTAGTAATTGGTATCTAACCGGTTTATATGCAAGCACATCAGATGATCTGTCAAATAGTGTCTCTGAGGATTATCGTGATATCTTTCAAAACGGTGAGTATGTCGGAACGTCACAGTTATACACTGAAGGAAAGCTAGACGCTGAATTTACTAGATTAGAGCTCAGTGCGGGTTATATTCAACGTTTATCTGCAGTTACCAATTTAGATTACAGTATCAATCTAGGTAGACTGAAGTACAGCACTGACTTCATAAACCTCGTCGAAGAAAGGTTTAATGGCCAAGTATTCTCATCGTCAGAATCAGCTTACTCGGACTCAGATAGTGCTGATATCCTCTCTGCTAATGTGCAAGTTAGGCATTTAGTTACGGATAAATTCGAAGTAAATGCAGGCTTAGGTTACGAGCGTTTACATGATGAAGAAAGTGACAATAACGTTGTTTTAAAAGCGGGTTTTAATTACACCTTGACTGAAAAAGCAATTTTAGGTGCTTCATACCGTTACGTTGATGAGTATGCTGATATTGCAGCGACCTTACGTTATTACTTTTAAATCAGATTTAAATCGCAGAATTGCAAACGCCACAAACTGAGTTTGTGGCGTTTTTGCTTAAACGTTATTTTTTCACTTTTGCATTTGCGAAGGCGTCTGCAAATGCATTACCCATCATTGCATTACCGGTATCGCGTGTTGGTTTTGCAGCGCGAGGTTGCTGAGCATTGTTACGATTATTGGCTTGCGGCTTTTGACTGACTGATGGAGCAGGTTTATTGCTGGTATCAATGTCATCGTCTAAACGCATGCTAAAACTAATACGTTTACGGGCAGCGTCAACTTCCACTACTTTTACTTTTACAATATCACCTGCTTTAACTACTTCACGCGGATCAGAGATAAACTTATTAGTAATCGCTGAAATATGTACTAAACCATCTTGGTGCACACCCACATCAACAAAAGCACCAAAGTTAGCTACGTTTGAAACCACGCCTTCTAAAATCATCCCTGGCTTTAAGTCACTGATTTTTTCAACACCTGCTTTAAACTCTGCTGTTTTAAAATCAGGACGAGGGTCGCGTCCAGGTTTATCAAGTTCACTGATGATGTCGGTAACCGTTGGTAAGCCAAATTTATCATCAATGTAGTCATTGGCAACTAACTTATTCAGCAGCTCTGAGTTACCAATTAGGTTATTTACATCGAGACTATTTTGTTCACAAATGCGTTTAACGATAGGGTAAGCTTCCGGGTGAACTGATGATTTATCAAGTGGGTCGCTGCCATTACTAATTTTTAAGAAACCGGCGGCTTGTTCAAATGCTTTTGGCCCTAAACGCTCTACTTTCTTTAGCTCTGAGCGTTTAGTGAATGAACCGTTAGCATCGCGATAATTAACAATATTTTGCGCTAAGGTTTTATTTAACCCTGAAACACGCGCAAGCAATGGCACTGAGGCCATATTTAAATCTACACCTACCGAGTTCACACAATCTTCAACAACAGAAGTCAGAGTTTGCCCTAGTTGGCTTTGTGATACATCGTGCTGATATTGACCTACACCAATTGACTTAGGCTCCACTTTCACAAGTTCAGCCAGTGGATCTTGTAAGCGACGCGCAATTGAAACCGCACCACGTAACGACACATCTAAATCAGGAAACTCATTAGCAGCAAATTCTGATGCTGAATACACCGATGCGCCAGCTTCACTGACCATAATTTTATTGAGTTTTAGCTCGCTATTTGCTTTGATTAATTCAGCAACCAGTTTGTCTGATTCGCGTGAAGCGGTGCCGTTACCAATAGCGATTAGTTCGACTTTATGTTGGCGGCATAACTGCTCTAGCGTTCGTACTGATTTATCCCAATGATTTTGTGGTGCATGTGGGAAGATAGTTTGTGTGGCTAATAACTTACCAGTGCTATCAACAACGGCAATTTTACAGCCAGTGCGCAGACCAGGATCTAGGCCCAATGTTATGCGAGGCCCAGCAGGGGCAGCCATAAGTAAGTCTTTTAAGTTTTTAGCGAACACATCGATAGCGCCTGTTTCGGCTTTTTCACGCATGGCTGCTAAAAATTCGTTTTCTAAATGTAAGCCTAGCTTAATTTTCCAGGCCCACTGCACGACAGTGAGTAACCAAGGGCTGGCTACTTGGTTGTTAATATCAAGGCGGTAATGATCGGCAATCATCACGGCACACATATGGGCCGGGTTTTCTGAACTTGGCTCAGGGTTGATTGTTAACTGTAGAATACCCTCGTTGCGCGCGCGCAACATAGCTAAAGCGCGGTGCGAAGGCACTTTTTTAAGCGCTTCTTGATGCTCAAAATAATCGCGGTATTTAGCGCCAGCTTGTTCTTGGCCTTTGATTAAGCTTGCTTCGATTTGACCGTGCTGACTGATGTGACTACGAAATTTGGCGAGCAGCTTGGCATCTTCAGCAAAGCGTTCCATTAAAATAAATTTAGCGCCATCCAGAACTGCTTTTTCATCAGCAAAGCCGGCTTCTGCATTTAGGTAGCCAGCGGCTTGTTGCTCAGGATCTAAAGAAGCATCATTAAATAAAGCATTCGCTAACGGCTCAAGACCAGCTTCAATAGCAATTTGTCCCTTAGTGCGGCGCTTAGCTTTGTAAGGTAAATATAAATCTTCAAGTTCAGTCTTGCTGTCCGCATTATTAATATCGGCAGCTAAGCTGGTGGTGAGTTTATCTTGCGCTTTAATCGTCGAAAGAATGAAGGCTCTACGTTCTTCCAGCTCTCTTAAATACGATAAACGCTGCTCTAACAATCGTAATTGGGTATCGTCTAAACCACCCGTTACTTCTTTACGATAGCGGGCAATAAAAGGCACTGTTGAACCTTCATCGAGTAATTTTGTAGCAGCTATAACTTGTTGCTCTTGAGCATTCAGCTCAGTGGCTAAACGTGCAGAGATATTGCTCATGCAAAAACCTTATTAAACAATTTGAAGACCAGAACGATAGTTTTGGCGTAATTAATTGCTTGAATAATATCACAGCAGGGCTTAATAAAAAGGCCTTAAAGTATGCTATTTATATACTTTAAGGCCTTTTAAAGAGGTGGTTCAATTAAACATGTATCAGTGCTTAATGAGGGTGTTCAATATGTTGCATTACTTCACTAAAACTGTGCGCGATAGGTGTGATATGTAACGGAATTTGTAATGTTTTAGCAATTTCTCGAGCTGAAATTAAACCACAAATTTCATTATGTGCGGTAGTAACCAGTAAAAACATAATACCGTTTTGTTCCATTGTTTGTAGTGCATCACCAATACAAGCATAGCTTAAGCTTTGCATACTTACGCCAGTTAAGTGGCTAAGTGGTGTCATTACATGAAGTAAGTTAACTTCGTTGCGAGGTACATTTAAGCGCTGTGCTAAAATCATAATTTTTGAGCTTTGTAGATCCGCACTAGATGCTATACCAAGTAATTTTTCTTTGTCATCTACTACTAAAATAAAGTCTGTATGTTGGCTAGTGATCTGTTTTAATGCATCAACAATGCTGGTTTCAAAATGAGCACGTAGCGGGTCTTTTTGAGTAAAATTATTGACCATTTTCAAAGCCGGAGACGTTAAATCAATTAACGGCTGAGTGTCACGGTAAGTGTGAGATAAAACGCCTTTAGAAATGTCTTGAGTACGAAGTTCTTTAAAGTTAGCCATAGTAATCACCAATTATGTTATTAAATTTAATCAAGTTTTTAAGCGATAAATTAAATAAAATAAGCCGGTGGTCCACGCTGATACGCATAGCTAAAAGGTTGTACGAAAGTGGTACTCACATAAAGTGATAAAATGTTTTCAGGGAGTGGTTGAAGCACCCTGATAGAGATCCCGTCAACGTGTGTGTCTAAGTCAACGTCAAGATTAGCTTGGTCAGGAATGTCACAAGCAACATAGTTTGCGGTTGGGGATAAATGGTCGTGGTCGTCAAAACCTTGAGCAATTACAGTCAAACTCACACTCATTAAAAGTGTAAATAACACGGCATTACTTACTATGCGATGTATTACGTTTGACATAACTACTACCTTCTAATATTCAACTCAAGCGCGAAATGCTTTACTTGAGTACTTTTATTTATAGTCTACAAATTCACTTTAGACAATCAATAATTAACCTTATCTGAATAATGAGAAGCGAGGATCTATCGTTTTACTGAGGATTTATGAAGCCCCAGGGTAACTGATACTGTTAACGTACCACTCTTTTTTGCCCTGCGGAGTTGTAACATAAAACTCATCATCCACTTGTTTTTTCAATAATGCGCGCGCCATCGGCGAATCAATCGAGATATAATCTTTGCGGTCATAAATCTCATCAGGGCCAACAATGCGAAACTTCAGCACTTCACCTTGTTCATTTTCTATTTCGACCCATGCACCAAAAAACACTTTACCAGCTTGCTGCGGCGAGTAATCAATTATTTTTAGATCTGGCATGCGTTTGCGTAAATACCGCACGCGACGATCTATTTGTCTTAACAAACGTTTATTGTACTGGTAATCAGCATTTTCTGAACGGTCACCAAGGCTAGCAGCCCAGCTCACTATTTTGGTGACTTCAGGGCGTTTAACATTCCATAAGTGGTCGTGTTCTTGTTGCAGCTGTAAATACCCTTCGCGGGTGATTAAATTAGTTTTCACGTTTAAATTATTACCTTGAGAAACACCTAGGCAAGGTATAAAAATCTTGTTGGCTTGTCGAGCTGATTTTTGTTCTCGCCAGCATTTTTGTGGGCTTGAAATGTTCAGTAACAATCTAGTGACCTAATTAGTTTTTTATTATCATGTTTTTCATTTATATTAATCATAACAGTACAGAAAAATAAGAATGAAAGTAATGGGACATGAAACCACAAAAGTATTAGTCGTTGATGATGATATGCGTTTACGCAGCTTGTTAGAGCGCTACTTGGTAGAACAAGGATTTATTGTGCGTACAGCTGCTAATTCAGAACAAATGGATCGGCTGTTAGAACGAGAAAACTTTCACTTGATGGTACTTGATTTAATGTTACCCGGTGAAGATGGCTTATCTATCTGTCAGCGGTTACGCCAAAAAGAAAATGAAATTCCAATTGTCATGTTAACGGCTAAAGGTGATGAGGTTGATCGTATTATCGGCTTAGAGCTTGGTGCTGATGATTACATCCCGAAACCATTTAACCCGCGTGAATTATTAGCACGTATTAAAGCTATTTTGCGTCGTCGTTCAAAAGAAGTGCCAGGTGCACCGTCAGCAGAAGAAAATCATATTTCGTTTGGTGAGTTTTCGCTTAATTTAGCCACCCGTGAAATGAGCGAAGGCGACAAAACCATGTCGTTGACCAGTGGTGAGTTTGCGGTATTGAAAGCGCTTGTTACACATCCACGAGAGCCGCTTAGTCGTGATAAGTTAATGAACTTAGCGCGTGGTCGAGATTACAGTGCATTAGAGCGTAGTATCGATGTACAAGTCTCACGTTTGCGTCGCATGATTGAAGTCGATGCCGCTAATCCACGTTATATTCAAACTGTATGGGGCTTAGGTTACGTATTTGTTCCAGATGGTGAAAAATAGCCATAATGAGTATGTTTCCCAAAAGTGCATTTGGACAAACGGTGTTTTTAGTTGCGGCACTTTTGTTGATCAACCAAGTAGTGTCTTACATCACGGTTAGCCTTTACGTAGTTAAGCCTACTATTGAGCAAGTTAACCTTATTCTCGCAAAACAAATCAAAACTGTGTTTATAGACTGGGAAGATGGCGTTGAAATAAGTGATGAGGTGTCTGAAAAGTTTTTTGAAATAACCGGTATCGAAGTTATGACCCAGCGCCAAGCGATGAGCGAAGGTTTGGCGCAAACTCGTGAATATTCGATGTTGTCGCGTAGTATGTCTGAGCAACTGCATGGTTCAGCCCGAGTGCGTATTAGCCAAACAGATCCGCTTGTTTATTGGGTAGAAGCGCCGCAAGCACCGGGTTACTGGGTTAAAGTACCGCTAACTGGTTTTAAAGAAAATAATCTCGAATTTCTAACCTTTTATTTATCTAGTATCGGCTTTTTAAGTGTACTCGGTGGTTGGCTGTTCGCACGTCATTTGAATCGACCTTTAAAAGCGCTGCAACAAGCGGCGGTAAAAGTAGGGGTTGGAGATTTTTCTACAAAATTAGAGGAACACGGCTCAACTGAAGTCATCGAAGTAACCCGCGCATTTAATCAAATGTCACGTGGTATAGCAGCGCTTGAGAACGACCGCCGTCTACTTATGGCTGGGGTGTCTCATGATTTACGTACGCCGCTGACGCGCATTCGCCTTGCTACCGAGATGATGTCGGATGAAGAAGATTATCTGCGTGAAGGGATCATCTACGATATTGAAGACATGAATGCCATTATTGATCAGTTTATTGAGTATTTGCGTCATCACAAACGTGAGGAGTTAGCGCTTGAAGATCTCAACGCGATAGTGTCAGAAGTGGTGCATTCAGAACAAAAACATCAACGCACTATCACTTTTAGCGAAAATCCTAGTATTAGTAACATTCCTTTAAGTATGGTGGCAATCAAGCGAGTTATTACCAACATGATTGAAAATGCGATCCGTTATTCGGATGGTGATATTGATGTTGAAACTGCGCTAAGTCGTGATAAAAAATACGCTATGGTGATTGTAAAAGATCATGGCCCAGGTATTCCTGAAAGTGAACTTGAAACGGTATTTGAACCTTTTAAACAAGGCGATGCTGCGCGAGGCAGTGAAGGTAGTGGGTTAGGGCTTGCGATCATTAAGCGCATAGTTGATATGCATGGTGGTAAAGTAAAACTGGTTAATCGCCCTGAAGGCGGTTTAAATGCTGAGGTTTATTTACCAGTCAAAGTGAGTTAGCCGTATATACTATTATATACTTTTATACTACTCGGCTGCTGTCTGCGCTGCCAAAAAGGACTGTTTGACCAGCGTTGCTCTTGAGCGTAAAAATAGCGTTTGTGATCTAAATAACGATGCCAAATCTGTTCTATTTGTTGCTGGTATAGTTTTTTAAATTGTAGCTGGCTATCGTGTTCTATTTTATTGACTATCTCGAGTTTTTTCATCAGATCGGCAAGTTGCATCGCACTTGCCATAGCATTAAAAATTCCTTGCGATGAGATTGGATCAAAGCTCAGTGCTGCATCACCTAAAGCGGCCCATTGTTGGCCTGCAAAACACTCTAAGCGAGTGGAGTTCGCGCTGACGATACCGTGCAGTGTTATTGGCTGTTGGCATACATCGAGAATCTTCGCTTGATTGGCATAACATTGCGCATGTTGAGTAAATAACTTTGTATCACGTTGTAAGCCTTTGGTCAGCAAATCCGGATCCGTTTGAAATGCTAAAACACGACGTTGGTTTGGTAATGGTGCACTGTACCACCAGCCGTTTTGCGTGGCACAAATGCTGCCTAGTTGATTTTCAATAGTATTAGCTACGGTTGCCCAGCAAGATATTAGACGGTCATGTTGTTTGCGAGCGGTGTATTTTTTTGCAAAATGAGCCTCTCGGCCAGTGGCATCAATTACGAATTGACTCGCAATGTTGATTGTTTGCTCTTGTTGTAACTGTGTTAGTGTTATTTGCCAGCGTTGCCCTTGGTATTCGCTGTGTGCTAATTTGGCAGGCCAAATACAGCGGACACCCCGTTGCAGCGCTTTTTCGCGTAAAAAGCTCTCAAATACTTGACGATCCAAGCGCCAACCTAAACCATCCGGGTTACTGAGATTATCAGTAACATAGGGTGTTGATTGGCCCCAACTTATTTGCAATCCTGCATTGTGTAAATGCTGTGGGGTAAGTACGTTGGCCACCAGTTGGTTTTCAAATTCAGTTAACAAATCTAACTGTTGTAAAATACGCCGTGCGGCAGGTGCTAAGCATTCACCAATTCGCTCTTCGGGCATCTCAGACTTATCAATCAAAGTAACTTGATATGAATCACATAAAGCAAGTGCGGCGATACAGCCTGCCACACCTGCACCAATGATCACAACATCCGTTTGTAATTCGGTCTCTTGCAGCATTGCTTTAGCGTCCTTTGTTGCGATGAAAGCGGCTCGCTTTTTCAGTAACACCTAAGTTGGTTTGACTACGATGTGAAGCATGCTCAGCCGAGAGAGTCGCTTTTGTATGCTTTATCGCTTTACTCGCTAAGTTAACTTGTGCCTCATCTTGTGGATTGTTGGGCAATATACCAACCTGCATTGCGCTAGGAAATTGTGCATCGCCTATTACGCCGATATGCGGTTGTACAATCGCAAGTTCAGCAAAGTTGTCTATCATACTATTGATTTGGTTTGTATATGTGGCAGGATTACCGTGCAGAGGTAAATCATCAAGCCAATCAGTACGATAAGCAAAAGCCTGTTGACGAGTACTGTCAGGTAATGAGGTATCAAGCACTTGTTGATAGCGGAACTGATTCATTATTTGATTTGGCACTCGAGCAGGCCAAAATGTCGGTAAAAATGGATCGTACTCAGAGCTGTAGCCATCTCTACAGCTCGCGGTATCAGTTTGCCAAGGAATAGCCATCCAGCGTGTTATCCCGCCTGCTACTTGACCACCAAATAAAGGTCCTTGCGCGAGGGTATAAACGTCGCTATTCATCACAGGACCATAATAGTAACGGTCACTTTGTAAGTCCGCTTGGGCGTGTTTGAGTCGAAATGCCGACATATACATGCCTGCAGTTCGCATTGGCCAAGTCATTTCACAGCCCGGGTGAAATGCATCAGCAAGGCAAAACTCCATCGCGCCGCGAGTAAGTAGTTCTGGCTGCTCAGCAATTGGATAATCATCTAACGCGGTTACATTTGCATGTGCCGGACAAGCTGATTGAGGGGTGTAATCATTAATAAAATCACCTTTCACCCATTGCTCTAAAAAGCTCAACTGCAAATTTGATAGCGTTGCATGCTGGCGCACTGAGCCCGTGGGAGGAATGCTAATCGCATCGCCATACAGCCAAGGCCATAGTTGTGGAGCTTGCGCACCGGGAACATCAAAACGACGAAAGTTATTAGACAGTGTACGGCGTAATTCCTGATAGGCAGGAGATGGATCGCTTAGCTTTTCTAGCCATTCATTCGTGGTGTAATTAAACTGACCCCCCCAGCCAAATGCGCCAGCAAATCCGTCATTAACCCATTGTAAATCCGTCATTCGGGCAAATATGGGTTGAATGTCGTTAGTAAAAGAAGGTCGCTGTGGTCTTGCCAGCATACCAGCATCTACAGCAACGTCGCGCATTAAATCCCACATGGTGCGTACTGATTTTTGCATCGGTGCATAATCCGGTGGCGCGCAAATAACCCAAGCGGATTCTACTCTTAGCGATATCCCCTGATATACAACCTCTGCTGTAATTGGGCCATCTGAGGTGTCATCATACCAGCCTTCATTATTTGCAAAGGTAATGGCTATATCGCCGTTTACGTTGCGTGACACGCCATGACCACCGAGCATTAGTAAGCGACCGTATTGATCACTGCGCATTTCGCCTAAGTACACATCCTGATCCATAAATTGGCCAATAAACTCATGCTTAGATTTTACGTTTTTGCCGCTTATACTGTGTTTGCCCCCTTTGATTAACAGCTTGCTACGATCGGCTACATTGTTATTACGCAGTAACGATGGCGGCGCATCTGCGGCTTCTGGAATATCTAAAGCAATTTGAAATTCGTACCAGCAGGCTTTTTGATTTGCTAATTCAGCATGCCAAGTAATGTCTGCATTATCGAGGGTTAGTTCTTTTATCGCTTTACCAGCGGCATTAAAACCGTAAATTCTAAACTCAGCTGCTTGGCGCTTTAATGCACCTGTTTTATCTCGGTAACTGTATTCATCAGTATGAGCTATTGGCTGCGGTTGTTGCGGGCCAATAAAGTAGCCTTTTTTACTATTACCCACGCGCATTACACCAATAGGCGGATAAATACCGGCATAAACAATACACTCAGAGTCAGTATCTTGATCTTGCTGTGGCTTAAATTCACTTAACTGTTTAGGCTCTTGTAGCTGCTGACCGTTGGCTGTATGTCGGGCATGAGCACTGGCCGCATAGGCTGACTTTCGAGCCAATGCAATGCTACCTAGAGGCTCATGGGCGGTTAAAGTACGCCAAATATTAAACGCTAAGTTATTACCAAGCTCAGCTTGACCAATCGCGGTAATATTTTGTTGTGCTAAATGCAGCCGCGCAATACATACGTATGGGCTTTCTTCACAGCTCCACACGGCTTGTGCATCATCAAGTGGCATTGTTTTTGGGTTTGTTCTTAATTGTACTTCAAAGCGAAATGTTGCACTGCCTTGACGTAAACGTCGCTGCAAATCTAAAGCGAGGTAATTATTATCGACACTGGGTGCACCAAGTTCACTGCCTTCAGGCACTAAGCGATATTTTACAATCTGTTGTTCGCCTAATTTGAACGGTAATATTGCCCAATAATTAGCGCTTAAACAGCTTGCTTCAACTTTTTGCATAGCCTGTAAAATATTGGCTGTTTGTATGTGTTTTGGATTATTTAAATAGGCATCATAGTTTTTATCGATCACGCCTGCAGTGGTGAATTGGCACATCTGTTGCGCATTTTTGGTAAAAAATCGATCCATGTTTTGAAAAATAAAATCTGCGGTATCACCTTCGCCAATCAGCTTTGGCCCATCTACTCCAAAGAGCTTCACTGCCAATCCTAATGTGCTGTGTAAATCTGGTGATGATGGTAACGTATCACTTGAAAAGCGCACTGCACATTCGTATTCTTTGCCTGCAAAAATGCCAATTTTAAATTGTGGGTCTATATCTGGATTGATAATAAAGTGGCCGTAAGCGATGCCATGTTGCTTTCTAAATACAGCTCGTTGTGCTGGCTGTTGACCTTTGTCTATACGCGGCACTTGACCAAGGCCAACAAACATTTCAGTTAACCGCTGGCAGGCTAGTTCAACATCTTTGTCATTTGACCAACATGGCACATTGTTAGCAGTTGCTAGCGTTTTAATACTGAGATTTTTGGGTTTCTTAGCCATTATTATATTCCTTATAGTATTGAAGCGGCTCTAGAGGTATTAGCTCTAAAAGTCCTTTTAAGCAAGTTCACTATTATTGAGCTGACTGCCATTTAGTTGTTTATTAGTGCTGCGTAATTTTTCAAAATTATTAAATATATGGCTCACAGCCATGCTTGGTATTCCTACTGTTACTAATTAACTAACTTTTTAATCTGTAAAAGTAGAGCAATAATGGAAATAAAACTATTACACGGTATTTCACGTGCTATTTATAGGATGTGTTAGGTATTTTCAGGGGGTGATACAACAGAGTCATCAATATAAGCATAGTTGCTTTTGGTTGCAGTAATGATGATGCCAACAGTTTAATGAAGTCATGAACTGTAGCATTGAACAATTATTTTAAGGGTTAACTCATACGTTAACAGTATAAATTGGAAGCTCTTTATTTGCCGGTTGTTTATTAAAAAGAAGACGCGAGAGAAACTCACGCCTCCTATTTTCACTATCGACTTCGCGCTATTATAAAGCTTTAAATCTAATTGCTGTGCCGCCGCTGGTGGCAAGTTTAAGCGTTAACTTATCAGCAGCTGTGACTATGCGCTTTTCGATTTTTAAATCGTATGGGTTGTTTTTCCATTCAGCATTATTACCATCACGATAAATTTGTGCCTCAAACTTTTTACCTTGCTCTAAGAAGTCGAGTTTTATCTCTATGCTGCGAGCTTGCTCATCGGTTACTGCTCCTAAAAACCAGTCGTTACCAGAGTAGTTATCACGCTTACGCTCTTTGCGAGCAAACACCACGTAATCGCCAACCTCACCCGCTAGTGCGATACTTTGTTGCCAATCTGTTGGTACGTCTTGAATAAATTTAAATGCGTCCGGTTTGGCTAAATAGTTACGCGGAAGATCAGCGGCCATTTGGATTGGACTATACATTACGACATATAACGCGAGTTGTTTCGCAAGTGTGGTTTGTGGACGATTTGTATCACCACCTAATCCATTAAAACTCATATCAAAAATGCCCGGTGTAAAGTCCATTGGCCCAGCTAACATACGGGTAAAGGCGAGCATTGGAATATGCTCTGGTGGATTTGGCGGTGTGCCCCATGCATTAAACTCTTGGCCGCGAGCACCTTCGCGGGCTATCCAGTTCGGATAAGTACGGCGCAGACCTGTGTCTTTTATCGGTTCATGGGTGTTAATACTGATTTTATGTTTTGCAGCCAGTTGCACGCTGTGTAGGTATTCATTAACCATAAATTGGCCATCGTGCCACTCATGGCGAGCAATGCCGTTTTCATCAATGCGTTTGATGTTGCCGCCATCTGCTACGTAACCTGTTTTTACTTGGCTAACGTTAGATTTTTCGTACAGTGCGTAGGCGTCTTCCATCTGGTTGCGGTAGTTGGTTACGTTGCCAGACGTTTCGTGGTGGCCAATCAGCTGTACGCCTTTTTCTTTGCCATAGCGAGTTAGCTCTGCAATATCAAAGTCAGCGTAAGGTTTGGTAAAACTAAAAACATCACCATTGAAGAACCAGTCGCCATCCCAGCCAATATTCCAGCCCTCGACAAGTACCCCATCAAAACCGTATTTAGCTGCAAAATCCATGTAACGCTTGGTTTCTTTGGTGGTCGCACCGTGCTTTTCACCGCTGCCCCAAGTGTTCTCATTGATATGCATGCCCCACCAAATACCGACATATTTACCTGGTTTAACCCACGATACATCACCGAGTTTATTTGGTTCGTTGAGGTTTAAAATAATATCTGAGTTGATCAAATCAACGGCTTTGTCACCAATTTGAATGGTGCGCCACGGAGTATTAAATGCGCCGTGTTTTTTAACCGCAACACCATCAGACCAAGGCGTTAAGTCGGCTTGTAAAGTCCCTGGGCGACGTTGATTGAGCACCATCCCTGCATAATCAACTAATGCAGCTTCGTGAATGCTCACATGGACGCCATCAGCGTTTTTAAAGGTAAATGGAGTATGTGCAAGAGCAGCTTGTTGCAGTGGAGTGGTGTTATAAACATATTCATAACGGTTCCAACCACGAGCTGGGATCCACCATGCGGTGGCTTTATCCGCACCACTAATTGCAAATTCGGTTAGCTCCTTAGTGATTTCAATGTTTTCAAATCCAGCTTGTTGAGGTACTTCGTAACGAAAACCGACGCCATCATTAAAAGCTCGAAAACGAACCGTGTAAGTGCCGCCTTGTGGCGCTGGCTTTTTAAACGTAACCGCGAGCTCATTATGCTTATCTATAATAGTTTGGCGTTCACCCCAAGGTTGCTGCCATTGGCTGTTATGTTGGGAGTTGTTGACGTCGGTTATTGTAAAACCTTCAGCAAAGGCGGCTTGTTGTTTAAATTCGAAGCCAAGAGCTGAATTTTCAATAACATCTTTGCCGTTAAAGCTGATTTTATAACTTGGTGTAGCTTGCTGATCCGAAATGGTTATTGTTATATTTCCGTTTGGGGATTGAATCGTCGCGTCTTTAGCAAAACAAGCACTTGAAAGTCCAAGCAGAAGTAGCAAAGTTAATCGCATAGCTGTTCCTTGAGGTGTAACCTAATTGAAGCATTTAGCATAAAGCGCAAGGGCCTAGATTACGAGATGACTGCATACGTATTCAGCTCATTAGTTAGCTTAGGTTAAATATTGAAAAATAATTAACGAGATATTTTTAACAGAATATAATTAACAAAAGATTAATCTAATTGGTTTATAATGAATGAAGTTAAATAAGAAGATATTAAAATGTTAAAGCAGACCTTCATTCTTTCATTGTGTTTAATGGTTTTTAATAGTTACGCTGGTACTATCACCATTAATGATCAACAGCAAAAACCGCTCGCTAATGCCGTCGTCTGGTTAACGCCTGCGGATAAAAGTGTTGAATTCCCCGCGCCAACTACACCCTTTATAATGACTCAAAAAGACCGGCAGTTTATTCCCCATGTGTTGGTGGTACCGCAAAATGCTCAAGTTGAGTTTCCAAATTCAGATTCAATCATGCACCACGTGTATTCGTTTTCCAAAGCTAAATCGTTTGAGCTAAAGCTATACCGAGAGCAACCACAGGATCCGATCAGTTTTGAGCAAACGGGCGTAGTTGAATTAGGCTGTAATATTCATGATTGGATGTTGGGGTATATTGTGGTGGTTGATAGTCCGTATTACGCAATGACCAATGACAAAGGACAAATTGAGCTGACGCTTGAGGCCGGAGATTTTACACTCAATATTTGGCACTCCGAATTTAGTGACATCAGCAAAACTGAAAGCAAAGCCATTTCACTCACTAGTGCGCCGGTTGTTTATCAAATAAAACAGGCGATTATTTCTCGTGTTGCGGTGGGCGTTGATGAATTTGACGATTATGAATAAAGCTTGCTTTTACCTAGGTGTAGTGGGGCTAACATTAACGTGCAATGCTTTTGCACAAGTAAAGGGCTTAGTGCAACTAAGTGCAGTTCAGGGTGATCAATACGTAAGTTGGCAACAAGGTGGCATAGGACTATACCGGTACGATAGTGACAATGATGGCATTGTGCTTTCTCAGGGAATCGTTGATTTTAGAACTGATTTAACCACCGCTTGGTCAGTACATGGGGTTATTAATGCTTATCAAGATCCGCAGCCGACTTTAGGTTTTAGCCAAGCATATTTGCAATATAAGCCGCTAACAGCGAGTAACTATAAATGGCATCTGCGGGTAGGTGGTTTTTACCCGTTATTATCATTAGAAAATCCAGATATGGGCTGGCTTTCACCATATAATTACACTAACTCAGCAATAAACTCATGGATAGGTGAAGAGGTACGTACCGTTGGGGTTGAGGCCACTATCAAGCGGCCAGGGCGCAGCTTTAACAGTACCCATAGCTTTGCATTGGTTGGCGCTACATTTAAAGGTAATGATCCTGCAGGAACATTATTAGCTTGGCGTGGCTTTGCAATGCATGACCGCCAAACGACCTTTAATGAAAGTATTGCGTTTGCGCCAATCGCTTCATTTAATACCACCGCACTTCAGTATCAGGCAAATCAGGTCTTGCCCTTTGAGGAGGTTGATGGGCGCTTTGGTTATTATGCAGGAATTCACTGGGATTATTTAAAAAAATCACAATTTCGTTTTTATTATTACGATAATAATGGCGATCCTGCAGCACTAAATAGAAGTACTGGGCAATATGCATGGGATACTCGTTTTAGCAGCGTCGCGTGGCTATATAAATTTACTGCGAATACGCGCTTAATTGCGCAAATGATGTCGGGCACTACCGCTATGGGTGCTAAACGCGGTGTAAATAATAGCTTCTATAGTCACTTTGTATTAGTAAGTCATAAAATGGCCAAGCATCGCATTTCAATGCGTTATGATTATTTTGAGGTAACCGATCATGACGACTGGCAATTTGATCCTAATGCCAGTGAAGGTGAAGGTATAACCGCGACCTGGCGTTATCAATTAACGCCGCAGTGGCAACTAGGGATTGAAGGTTCTGCATTACACACCCAAGCAGATAATCGCATGGCGATGAATAATCCCAAAAACCTATCACAGCAACAAATTAGCTTAAATGTTCAGTGGCGCTTTTAATGGTAATTCAGATAGTTTGAACTATATTAAGTTGTGGCTGATGTTGTATTTTATGCAAAGGTGAAAAATGAACTTACAGAGTATTCGAATCAAGAGCTCACTCCCAATCGTGTTACTTGGGATTGCGATAATAGTACTGATAGCAGGCTATACGCACTTAATTAACTTACAAAAAGATGCGTTAGAAGCACAATCTGAGCGATTTTTAAATGCTATTTCAGTAGTGGTTAATAGTGATCGTGATCTCTACCAAGCTAAGGTAGCTGAATTACACTTAGTAACCAATAAGATAGGTAATGCCGAAGAACTGCAAGATCATCAAGAAAACGCACAGCAAGTGACCGATCGTTTTAATCAATATTTACATTTCTTATCAGCCTACCCGCAAGTAACGACGCAGTTTACTGGCTTTGATAGTGCCTTTGAAAAATGGTTATCAGCATCAAACGCGTTTATCAACGACCCGCAAAACAAGCAAAAAAATCAGCAGGCCAATACAGAGTTTGCAGCGCTGCGCGATATTTTAGATAAAGCAGGTGAACAAGCTGAGTTGACGTCGAAACAAGAAAAACAAAAATTGCTTGAGAAGATAACTACAACGAAATTGTTTTTACTGACTATGGTGGTGGTGCTGTTAGCCATTTCAGCTTGGTTCAGTTATGTGATCCCACGTCAGTTAACTAAGCAAATGCATTACGTGACTGCGAGAATTAATGATATTGCCTCTGGTGATGGTAATTTAACAGGACGTATAGCGATAGAAAGCCAAGATGAATTTGCCGAGCTGGCAACGGCATTTAATCGTTTTTTAGATAATTTGCAGCAACTGATCCGTGATATTTTAGGCCAAGCTAATGAGCTTAACCATTTAGGTACTGATTTAAGTCAGTTCGCAAATCAAAATAATCAGATCACTCAAAAACTCAGCCAAGCATCAGAATCAATTGTCAGTGCGGTTCATCAAATGAGTGTTGCTAGTCGCGAAGTGGCTAATGTGGCGCAGCAGTCATCAAAAGAAGCTGATAACTCACAGCAACTGGCTAAGCAAGGTTTAACGGCTGTGGCTAATTCGAGTGATAAAATAGTCGCGCTATCTGAAAATATGGAACATGCCAGTAACAAATCAACCGAACTGCAACAAAGCTCTGATAATATAGCTAAAGTGCTGGAAGTGATCCGCGCGATTGCAGAGCAAACTAATCTACTTGCGTTAAATGCTGCTATCGAAGCGGCGCGTGCTGGCGAACAAGGGCGGGGGTTTGCGGTGGTCGCCGATGAAGTACGCACCTTGGCAACGCGCACTCAAGAAAGTACCAACGATATTCAAAAAATGGTTGAGCAGTTTGCCAATAGTGTCGAGCAGTCTTTAACGGCAATTAATGGTGGCAAACGCTTTGCAGATGAAGCCGTAGCCTCGTTTACGCAAACCAATGATGTACTTAATGCGATGCAAGAGTCATCAGTAAAAGTGAATGATATGGCTATGCAAACAGCCCAAGCTACCGATGAGCAAACAGCAGTAGCTGAAGAAATCAGTCATAATTTATCATCATTGAACGAACAAACCATGCAAGGTGGCGAGCTGGCACGTTCAACTGAAGAAGTTGCGGTAAGAATGAACCAATTAACCGATGAATTAAGCCGCCTAGTGCAGCGCTTTAAAGTTTAATTGTTTGCTGTAGGCAATAAAAAAGGGTTCGAGAGAACCCTTTTTTGCGTTGTTAGTATCTAATACCAATCGACTTAAATATTTAACCATTCTAGCGCGCTAAATAAAGCGCTAACTGCGTTAGTAATTTTTCATGTACGACTGCATGGATGCAAGAGGTAGAGCAATGCAGGAGCAATTGCCGAGAACAACTACATGTCAAAATCTCTGCCTTGTTACCACTGTATTTTTCTGTCGCTATAAATGGTCAGTAACTTAAAACGATTGGTATAACGTTTACTTTTTTTCGAAAGCGCGCTTCATAAAGTTCGGTGTTGCTAATGCGCCATGGTGAATACCATTATTGTAATACTCTGTAGTTTGCGCAAGCTCTGCTGCTGCGTCTTCTCTAAAACCGGCGAATGCTTCATCTTTACGAGCAAGTGTTACTGACCATAAGCCACTTGGGTAAATAGGTTGTGGGAATGGCAGTGTTTGTAAGTCGTTAAAGCCTACATCAGTCATCGCATCGCGCATTTCAACCAGTAATGGCATATGCATAAGCGGTGATTCACTTTGTTGTACCATAATGCCGCCAGGGCGTAGTGCATTTAAACAGCTCGTGTAAAAGGCATGGTTGAACAAACCTTCACCAGGACCGACTGGATCAGTGCCATCAACAATCACGATATCGATTGATTCTGCTGCAGCTTCACGCATATATTTAATACCGTCGTCAAACATTACTGTAGCGCGAGGATCTTGGTTTGCTTCACATAACTCAGGGAAGTATTTAAGTGACATTTGCGTCACTACTTCATCGATATCGATTTGTGTAACAGACTCAACGCCCGGGTGCTTGAGTACCTCACGTAAAGTGCCGCAGTCACCACCACCAATAATAACTACATTTTTTGGGTTTGGGTGTGCAAGTAGTGCAGGGTGGCTGATCATTTCATGGTAAAAAAAGTTTTCACGGCTAGTTACCATCGTACAACCGTCAATAATCATTAGATTACCGAAGTCTGTTGTCTCGTACATTTCGACTTTTTGAAAAGGCGATTGCTGTTCTTCTAGCTTTTTGTTGATGCGCATAGAAAACGCACTGCCGTCACGTTCACTGATTTCTGTAAACCATTTACTTTGATCTAAATTTGCCATGTCGCTAGTTACACTTTTGAGTTGAGTATGAAAAAGGGGCAATTCTGCCAGTGCTTGGCGTTTTGCTCAATGAAATTTTATCAGTATAGCGAATATATTTTATCTTAGCTTTGGCTTAAAGGTCATTTTTTGTTAGCGTAGAGGGTTATGACGTACTAAAATGCGTGATTCCGCGAAACTTGTTAACTATAGAAGAATTTGCCATGACTTGGGGTTTAGATACAGCACGCTCTACATATAACGTTGCTCATTGGAGCGATGGTTACTTTGATATTAATAGCCAAGGTGAGCTGGTTGCTTTCCCAGATGGCGATCAAACGAAAGCCGCTATTTCATTAACCGAGTTAACGGAACAATTTAAAAAGCAGGGTTTAACGTTACCAGTATTAGTACGCTTTACCGATATCTTGCAAAATCGTGTAGATACTATGACCAGCGCATTTAGTAGCGCGCGCAATGCCCGTGCCTACCAAGGTCAATATACTTGCGTATATCCGATCAAAGTAAATCAGCAGCGTTCAGTAGTAAGTAAGTTATTGGCGCACCCAAGTAGCTTAGTCGGTTTAGAAGCCGGTTCAAAACCTGAGTTAATGGCGATTTTAGGTGTGGCAAAACAACCGATCACTATTGTTTGTAATGGATACAAAGACAGTGAGTTTTTACGTTTAGCATGTATTGGCCAAGCGATGGGCCATAAAGTTAAAATCGTAGTTGAAAAGCTATCTGAGTTAACAACGTTATTAGCCGAGATTGAAGAGCTAGGCATCGAGCCTGCCATTGGTATTCGCATCCGTTTAAACTCAGTGGGTAAAGGGAAGTGGCAAAATACCGGTGGCGAAAAAGGTAAATTTGGCTTAACAGCTGGGCAAGTATTAACGGCCGTCGAAGTACTCAAAAAACACAATAAGTTGCATTTAATGCAAATGGTGCATTTTCATATAGGCTCACAAATTGCCAATATTCGCGATATTCATCGTGCTTTACGTGAATGTTCACGCCACTTTGCAGAATTAAGCCAGTTAGGTGTGCCATTAAATACCGTTGATGTAGGTGGTGGTTTAGGCGTTGATTACGAAGGTTCTGGCTCGCGCAGTGCCTGTTCAATGAACTACACAGTAGAGGAATATGCTCGTAATGTGGTGAATGCGTTTGCTGAAGTGTGCGAACAGCATGACTTAGCGCATCCGGCTATTATTACTGAATCAGGCCGTGCGTTAACTGCTCACCACGCAGTGCTGATCACTGATGTGATTGATGTTGAGCAAGCACCAAATCACAGCAACCCTAGTGCACCTGAGCCAAATAGTGCGTTAGTGTTAGATGAAATGTGGCAGTGTTTACAACGCTTAAACCCACGTATGGCGCTAGAAATTTACCATGATGCAATGCACTTATTTAGCGAAGCGCATGACCAATACGTACATGGTTTAGTAAGCATGTTGGAGTGGGCGAAAATAGAGCAGCTGTATTTTACTATTTTGCATCGCGTGCGAGCGTCATTAAGCAATGCGCGTGCTCACCGTGAAGTACTGGATGATTTAAACGAAAAATTAGCCGACAAATTATTTGTGAATTTTTCATTGTTTCAGTCATTGCCAGATGTCTGGGGGATCCAGCAATTATTCCCGGTAATGCCGATTGAAAACCTTGATAAGCCGTTAACGCAACGCGCTATCATTCAAGATATTACCTGTGACTCAGATGGGCAAATTCGTGAATATGTTGAGGGAGCAGGGATCGAAACAAGCTTACCTATTCCACAATATGTACCTGGGCAACAATACCACATTGCGATGTTTATGGTGGGAGCTTACCAGGAGATTTTAGGTGATCTACATAACTTATTTGGTGATACTGATTCAGTCCATGTAGAGCTCACCGAACAAGGTTATCAACTAACCAATGCGATCAAGGGTGATAGCGTTAAGGATGTATTAAAGTTTGTTGATTATGATAGCGATATTTTCTCGGATAACTTTGCTACCACAGTACAGCAACTCGACATTAGTGACTCTATTAAGCAGCAGTATTTAGCTGAGCTAAATGCGGGCCTTGAAGGGTATACATATTTTGAAGATTAATTGCGATACTCTTGTATTGCATTCTAAATTGCCGAACAGTTTTAATGAAAGGAATTAAGTAGTAATGTCTTGGATCCGTTGTGTTTTTAGTATTTTCTTTTACACCATAAATACACTAATTTGGTTTGTTCCCATTTTTATTTGTGGCCTAATTAAACTTATCCCTATCAAACCGTTACAAAAGTTAATGAGTTGGACAGCTAAGCAATGCGCCTCTATTTGGGTTACGTTTAATACGTTAAATCAAAAGTTATTAACACCAACCAAGCTAAGTGTTACCGGCCTTGAAGAGCTCAAACTAAAAGACTGGTACTTAGTGATTGCCAATCATCAGAGCTGGGTGGACATTTTAGTTTTACAGCGTGTGTTTAATCGTAAAATTCCATTTTTAAACTTCTTTTTGAAAAAAGAATTGATATACGTTCCTGTTCTGGGGCTATGTTGGTGGGCGCTCGACTTCCCTTTTATGACTCGTACCAGCAAAAGCCAATTAAAAAAGAATCCTAAATTACGTGGTAAAGATTTAGAAACAACCCGTAAAGCCTGTGAAAAGTTCAAAGAAATGCCGGTGAGTGTGGTTAACTTCGTTGAAGGTACTCGCTTTACAGCGCAAAAACATTCGCGTCAAAATAGCCCGTTTCCTCATTTACTCAAACCTAAAGCGGGTGGGGTGGCGTTTGTGATGCAAGCTATGGGTGAGCAAATCTCTAAAGTGGTAAATGTCACTATTCAGTATCCTGAGGGCATTCCTACGTTTATGGATTTTGCCAGTGGACGAGTAAAACAAATTAATATTTATGTAGAAGTGATGCCGGTAAGCCAAGAGTTGATAGGTGATTACACGGGAGATTCTGAATTTAGAGTACGTTTTCAATCAGAATTAAATCGCTTATGGCAAGAGAAAGAACAACAGCTTAGCGAGTTTGAGCAAAAACTTAAGTCATAGTCGCAAATGCTAATAGGTAACGGCCCAAATCAGTACTGTTAAGCTTGTATTGGTTTTGGGTTTGTTACAGTGTTAAGCAACAATCAATATAGCTAAAATGACTGTTATTGAGCCTCCCGCAGCAAGGAATTAGAATTATCATGACGACTCCAACTCATTTACAGCAATTTGTGCAGCCTTGGTTTCAGGGTATGCCTGACACAGTATTATTCAGTTCTCTTACAGCCACTGCAATTGGTGTGTTCTCGCTGTTAGTGGTGTATTTATTTACCCGCCGTTTAATGCTACCAGGTATTCAAAAGGTGGTGACTAAACTTTCTCCTGAGCGAATTGGGCTATTGGCGCCTATGCTGACAAAACTTAACCGTCGTTTTGCTGGGATGTTGTGCTGTGTATTATTCTTAGCAACATTTGATAGTGTTTATCCAGTTACTGAATTTGCTGCTGAAGTGCTGAAGACGATTGGCCAAACTTTATTAATTATTCATGTTGGCTTTATCATCAGCAGCATAGTAAGTATTGCGGGTGGCATTTATAACCAACTAGAGTTTGCTCGCGAAGTGCCGATTCAAGGGCTGATCCAAGTAGTAAAACTTATTACCTTTATGATTTGTGTGATTTTGATTGTCAGTATCGTACTGGAAAAATCACCAACCTATATTCTTTCAGGCTTCGGGGCAATTGCTGCGGTGACCTTGTTAGTATTCAAAGACACTATATTAGGTTTTGTAGCCAGCATTCAAATTGCAGCAAATCGTTTAGTAACCTATGGTGATTGGATCCAAGTAGATAACTATGGTGCTGACGGCGAAGTAATTGACCTTGGGTTAAATACCGTAAAAGTACGAAACTGGGATAACACTATCACCACTATCCCCACTTATATGCTGGTGGCCGGCTCATTTAAAAACTGGCGTGGTATGCAAGAATCTGGAGGTCGTCGGATCAAGCGCTCACTCAATATAGATATGAATAGCATTCGTTTAGCTGATGACGAGCTGACTAAAACGATTTATCAAACTATCGCGTTAAAAGAATATATTAAGATGAATACCTTACCTGATCCGGTATCAAATTTAGGGTTATTTCGTCGTTATGCTGAAGGATATTTAAAGCAGCACAGTAAAATAAACACGTCACTGACATTAATGGTGCGGGAGTTACAACCGTTAAATCATGGCCTACCGATAGAGTTTTATTGTTTTAGTGAAGATAAGCGCTGGATATCGTACGAGCATCTGCAAGCAGAGATCATGGATCATCTACTTGCGGTATTACCTATTTTTGACCTACGCGCTTATCAAAGTGTCTCGGGGCAATTTAGTCCTGCAGCAATCACCCCAACCGCTATTAAACCTACCATTAAAGTGGCAAATAATACTGAAGTAGGCCAAGGCTAACAAATACGATTAATAGCCACCAAATAGGTGGCTTTGCTAACCTTAGCCATGCAAAAGCTGCAACAACAATCACAATATGCCAAATGTTGTGAACTGCGGATGTCCAAATTGGTGAATACAATGCAGCCGCTAAAAAACCCACCACAGCGGCATTAAGCGCGGCAATACAGCTGGCAAAGCGGGGGCGTTCAGATAATTGCAGCCAGCTTTTTTGAAATGCTAACATTAATAAAAAACCAGGAGTAAAAATCAGTAAGGTTGCAATCACCGCACCAACAAGCGGCTGCTCGCTATTAAGCTCTGCGCCTAAATAACTAGCAATGGTGAACATTGGCCCAGGCACCGCTTGTGCGCTGGCGTAAGCTGATAAAAATTGCTCAGTGTTTAAACTTGGTAAGCCAGCTTGAAGTATCGGCAATACCACATGACCGCCGCCAAAAACCATAGCCCCAGCTTGATAAAAGGGTGCAAAATCTGCAAATTGAGAACCTAGTGGGACAAAGCTCACTAGCAATAATAGTGCAAATAGAATGAGTGCAGGCCAGTTAACTGTGCGCTGCTTAGTTGCTGTTTGATTACTTTGAGCTAGATTAAGCAATGGACATATTGCGCCAATAGCAGCGGCTGCTAATAGAACCAATATTTGACTGCTCAGGCTCGGTAATAAGATCAGCACTAAGGTACTTAACATAGCAAGCGCTTTGAGTACCCAGCTAGTACAAAAGCTTTTTGCCATACTCAGCGTAGCATCGGCCACAATTACTACGGCAAATAGTTTTAAACCGGCAACTATTGCAAAGTAAATAGCATCAAATTGGTGGGCGCTAATCGCTAATAAAGCCATGATCAAAAAGGAAGGTAAGGTAAAGCCAACAAAAGCAGCAATACCGCCTAATACGCCTGCTCGCTCCACACCAATAGCAAAACCCACTTGGCTAGACCCAGGTCCAGGCAGAGCCTGACTAAGACTGATTAGTTGTGCATAACGTTGAGCATTGAGCCATTGCAAGTTATCAACAAAATGACGTTTAAAATAACCTAAATGTGCAGCTGGCCCGCCAAAGCTCATGCAACCAAGTAAAAAAAACTGCTTAAAAATAGCTAGTAACATGAATTCTCTCGTTTCTTATTGCCGTAACAGCTTAGTATGACAAAATTTCGTGACAATTTTATGGTTTTTAATCTTTGTACCTGTCTACAATGTAAAAAAGGCTTTGTTAAAGTTAAGTAGTTATGCGATTTATTGTTTATATTTTTATAATTTTTGCCTTTATAAACTATGCCTATGCTGCAAATGAACCTAATGCGGCTGTGCAAAAAATATCGTTAGCCGTGGATCATGCACCACCGTATAGCCAAATTAATCAAAATGGTGAAGTATCAGGCGCGATTGTTGATATTTTTCGGGAGATGAAAAAGCAACTTCCTTTTAAGTTAGAGCTGGTTGGTTGCCCATTTTCACGCTGTGTAAGAATGTTAGAGCAAGGCGAAGTTAATGCGATGGGAGGTTTGATCCTCACACCTATGCGTCAGCAAGTAATGCAATTTGTAACCCCACCTTATATGGTTTTAACCTCGTCATTTGTATTTTATGCACGCGAAGATAGCCAATTACAAATCAACAACTATGACGATTTATATGGTAAAAAAATTGCGATTATGCGAGGTGCCGTACATTTTAAACGTTTTGATGAAGACGATGAACTGACTAAAATAGCTGTTTTAACAGAAAGCACAGCTATTAACCTATTATTGAAAGGGCGTGCAGATTTAGTTATTGCCGTTGAAGATACCGCGGATCATGCTATGAGTGTGCTGAATCAGCCAGCCAATAAACTGGTTAAAATGCAGTATCGTTTTAATGATACAATCTATGGTTATCTCGCTTTAAGTAAACAGTTTTCAGTAACCCCATTAGCGCAGCGGGTTGATGCGCTAATGAAAACAATGGCTGCCACTGGTCAGCTAAATACATTAATTGCTCCCTATGAACTTCCTCCTCTTAACGAGCAAGCGCTGAGCTTTTAACATCTTCTTCATATTTCGTTCATTACAATGTTTGCATACTAGCTGTTAATGAAAGAATTAATAACCAAGGAAATACCATGACTTTAACCAAACCATTACTAACAGCGACTATTGTTGGATTATTATTAACGGGTTGTGAGACCACCAACACAGGAATGGGAGCTGGTATTGGTGCAGCTACAGGCGCAGTACTTGGTAAGGCAACCGGAGATCATGATGATAAACGTATCTTCATTGGTGCCGCTATTGGCGCGCTAGCCGGCGCTGCGGTTGGTGACTATATGGATAAACAAGAAGCGGCTTTTCGTGATGAGTTAGCCGGCTCCGGTGTTGAAGTTGTGCGTGAAGGCGATAACTTACGTTTAGTGATGCCAGCTAATATAACTTTTTCCACCGATCAATCGTATATTTCATCTGGCTTTCATAACACCCTTGATGCTATTGCTAAAGTGATGAATAAGTACGAAAAAACTTATTTAAGTATTGAAGGCCATACCGATAGCACAGGTAAAGATAGCTACAACATGACGTTATCGCAACAGCGTGCGCAGAGTGTGAAAGGTTACTTAGTGAATCAGCAAATTCTAGCTGGGCGTATTAGTACACGTGGTTACGGCGAAACTCGCCCAATTGCCAGCAATGACAGTGCCAACGGCCGCGCGCAAAACCGCCGCGTGGAAGTTCAAATTGTACCAAATACTAAAGGTTAATGTTTTATCTCAATCATTTGCTACCTAAGCAAATGATTGAGATTATTTACCGCTTACCGCTTACCGCTTACCGCTTACCGC
>NZ_JACJFL010000031.1:0-51877 GCF_014164575.1 Pseudoalteromonas sp. SG41-1 | reverse complement strand
TATCAGCCCGTTAAGTTACTTTAACGGGCTTTTTATTCACGGTTTTTATTTGTACACTCAAACCTATCATCAACTGCCATCACTTATAAATGCTAAAACATAAAAAACTTATTATCGCGTGCTTGCTGATATTATTGCCGTTGCTAGATAGTTTATTTATACCAACGGCTTTTGGGCTGCAATGGCATAATGCAAAAAGCATGTATTTACTCAGTGCTTATATGATGCCGATTAAATTAATATTGGTGACTATCGGTGGCTTTTTGTTAGCAAGCCACGGTCATCCCCATCATGACGAGCCCCGAGTTTGGTATGCTAAATTATTTGATATCAGCTTTTTTATATTGGCAGGGATCCAATTTATTGTCCTAGCAATCATTAGTGCATTGTATCTAGTGGTTGGCACTCAAGCCGACGACTACCGGCAACAGGGGAATATTAGTGTGTATACCTCGGATGTTGGCGCGTTTGGCAAAGCAACGCATTATTTTTCTTATCAATGCACTGATAAAAATGGCTTTTATACTTTAACACCGATTGCCACCCTCGATTGGTTAGGGTCGTTCACATTTAGTGAAAAAGCGAATACCTTAATCATCAAGCATGACGATCACAGTGGTAAAGGCGAACAAATTAAACCAATAGATATCAGTGGATTTGGCTGTAAATACTGAGTTGTACCCAGCAACTTTGGGAAAAGTTGCTGGATGAAACGGCCTACTAGTTAGAGTTCTGATTATTTTATCTGTATCTCGACATCTTGCCCTGTTTGTAAACGTTCAGCACCACGCACAGCCACGTTATCTCCTGCATTTAAACCGTTATCTGCAATTGGCGAGACTTCGACAAGTGGCCCTTTTCCACTGCCAACGGTTACAGGAATTTTTATCGCTTGACTTTTCGCATCAATTTTAACCACATGTATGCCTTGCTTACGGATGATTAACGCATCTCGATTTACCAATAATACGGGATTTTTGCTGGTCAATGGCACGGTTACATCAACAAGTTGGCCAATTGCCCAAGCGTGTTGTGCATCTGCTTGTAAATTGGCGCGTATTTCAACTGTCTGAGAGCGTGGATCTGTAAATGGAATTACCGCAGTTATTATTGCTGCAGCTGTTTCTGGTTGCGATAAGTCACCCGCTTTAATGGGAAGTTCGATGCCTGTTCGTAAATATTTTAAGTATCTAACGGGTACATATATACGTACTTCTAAATGATGAATATCAAGTAGCGTAAGTAACTCATCAGCACGGTTTATTTCACGACCTGCGCGCTTAAAGCGCTCGCTTACAACGCCAGCAAATGGCGCACGAATAGTTGCTCTTGTTAGTTTGTCATCGATTACTTTAAGTTCGATCTTCGCAAGTGCTATGTCAGAGCGAGCCAGATCGTGCTTATTTTGCACTTCGTCTACTTGGCTTAGTGCGGCGCTGCTAGATTTTTCTAACTCTTTTAAGCGTTTTAGGTCTTGTTGATATAAACGTAAATTAATATTAGCGCGATTGAGCATTTCTTCTTGGCGTGCTTTATCTAATTTTAAAGGTAAGGTATCCATACGAACTAAAATATCATTTTTCTTAATCACGCTGCCAGGCTCGGCAACATAGATAAGACGGCCACTAATGCCTGCTGTTAAAGTAACATCGTCTTTGCCAAACAGCGTACCATTAACTTCTATTTCACTGGTTAACGGCGCTTTAGTGACCTGTGCAACAGTCACAGGAATAACGGCAAAAACAGGTGCTATAAATAAACAGTTACATAGGATGAAAGACTGCATGGCTAGTTTAATTCTATTCATGATTAGATTCTCTATATTCATTGGCTTGTAGCTAAACTTTTTGCTGTATTGTTTACTGATTGATTATTTGACGCAGGCGGTGTGCTTCGGCCTAGTTGTAACAAACTAGGCATTAAAATGAGAGTGAACAACGCACTGATCGCCATACCACCGACTATAACGGTTGCAAGCCCTCTGTAAATTTCAGAGCCTACACCGGGCATTAGCATCAATGGCAGCATGCCAAATAAGCTCGTAAGCGTACTTAAGTAAACAGGCCTTGCCCTTAGTAATATCGCTTGTTTGACCGCCGCCTCACGACTTAAACCTGATGTCATCGCTACCTTAGTTTGATCCACTAATAATATGGCATTGTTAACTACTAACCCTAACAAAATGATAAACCCTATCATGGTGAGCAAATCAAGCGATTGAAAAGTAAATAGGTTTAAAATAAACAGCGCTAATACGCCACCAGCAATGGCTAGAGGCATAACCAGTAAAACCAACGCACTGTCTTTTGCGGATTTAAACAGTGCTGTCATTAATAAAAATAAAATAAACAACGCCAACACAAAATTCAGCGCCATTTCGGTCATCGCCGAATTCATTTTTTGTGCGTTGCCAGCCAATATTGCTCCCGCATTACTTGGCAGGCTAGCTCTGACTTTAGGCATTACCTGTTCGCTTAAAATTGCTTGCGCTTGTTGTAAGCTCATATCAGCAGGTGGAGTTACGACTATGCTCACTGTACGGCGACCATTTACCCGACGTAACTGAGTGGGTCCCACAGTACGTTCAATGTTGGCAAGCTCGCCAAGGGTTTGTATACCTGCTTGTGGGGTAACAATCGGCAGTGCTTTTAGTTCTTCTGGGGTTTGCCAAGGAATGCCTCGTAAAATGACATTCATGCGTTCATTACCATCAAAATATTCATTCACAAATAAACCACCAGTATATGCTTGTACTGCTTGCGATACATCTCGACGAGTCAGGCCTGCTTGGGTAATACGGCGATCATTAGGTGTTAGTCTAAGTTCAGGTTCAGCCATATCAAGACGAGGCTGTGGCTGGGCGGTAGCATCTGGTAGAACTTCATTGACGGCGTTTAGTGCAATTTGTGCTGCATTAACTAAGTCATCCATGTTCGGCCCGGTTAGGTCAATATTGATATCGCGGCCATCACCACCGTTTGCAACTTGGATCATTGAACCACGAAAGAAAAATACTTGCGTGTCGGGTAAATCAATAAAAATCTCTTCTTTGGCTACTTTCATTAACTCTTCGACTCGTTGTGGATCGGCTGAGTAAATAAAGCCACCTGCATTTGAGCCAAAAGCATAAAAATTAAAATCTTTAATACCAGGTTCTTTTTCGCCATTGAAGTAGGGCATGAGTCGTTTTTTAACTCTGAGTAAGAGCTCTTCTTCCATAAATTGCACATTCCCACCTGGTGGCGTGACCAAATTGAAAAAGAAGCCATCAGTAGGCGCGCGTGGCATAAAATCGGTTTTCGGTAGCATAGTTAATGTTGCTATCACTGAGCCGCCAAGTAATACGATAATCCACATAATTTGCTTAACGCGAGTGTTCGTTAACTTCATAATAAAATTACTGAGCTTTTGCCAATAGTAATGATATGGGTCCGCTTTGATTTGCGCATCGGGCCATAGATGATTCGCTAATGGGATAAGTGTAATTGCGCATATCATTGATGTGATAACCGCTACAGAGAGTGTCAGTGCTAAATCAGAAAACAATTGCCCTTCAATACCAGCCATAAATAAAATAGGTAAAAATATTGCAACACTCGTTGTTGTTGATGCAAATAACGCCCCAGTAACTTGGGCCGCTCCTTTAAGCGCCGCTTTTTTATTATCTAGGCCTTCAGCGCGAAGTCTGGCGATATTTTCTTGTACTATAATAGCCGCATCTAACACTAAGCCAACAGCAAATGCCAGACCCGCGAGTGATATAACATTTAGACTACGGTCAAAAACATTAAGCGCTAAAAATGCCACCATCAATGAGATTGGAATAGTCGCTGCAATCACTAAAGTAGCTTTCAGGCCTCTAAAAAATAACCATAAAATTAAGCAAGACAAAATAACGCCAAGGCCTAAGTTACTTTTAACTAACGACAGTGCATTGCGTATATGCACCGAGGCATCAAAACTAAGCTCAATAGAGAGTCCATTCGCTGCCAGCGGCCCTTCATTGAGCTCTTTTATTGCTAGATTAATATCGTCAAGTAACGCAACCGTATTGGCTTTATTAGCGCGAGAAATACGGATGTAGTAGGCTGGTTTTCCATTACGTCCACTCATACCTAAGCGGTCAGAGTAAGTCCGTTCAACACTGGCTATATCGCCTAAATAAATAGGCCTATCATCTGAGTAACCAACGCGCATTTGTGCCATGCTAGATAAGTCATATTGTCCCGTAAAACGCACTGTATATTGGCGCCTACCTACATTAGCTAAGCCACCTGAAGTATCTCGTGAACTGGCAAGTACGTTACTAATTTTATCTAGGCTTATTCCTAAGGCTGCTGCTTTATGCGGATCAAACGTAATACGCAATTCTTTCGGGCGTTCACTGGCCAGATCCACCCGCGCAACACCTGGAATTTGCGCTAATCGTGGTTCGATAAACTCATCAATTTGTTTTTGAAACTGCGACATATCAAAATCTAAACTATCCGATTGATAATCTTTAGGTGTGATCAGTAAGGTTGCTGCCGCCTCACCATTATTTCCGCCAGCGAATACAACAGGGTCGAATGCGTCTAAAGGTAAAGGGGGAGCTTGATTAAGGCTGGTTAATACATCAAGCATGGCTTGTTGCATATTTTGGCCAACAGCAAAGGTTAGCGTAATAGCGCCATTACCTCGGTTGATATTGGTATTTACTTCTAATGCGCCAGGTGTATTTTTAACTGCATTTTCAATGGGCTCAATGATAACCGATTCAATCTCTTCGGGTGCAGCTTGTCGCCAACCAGAGAAAATTGTAATTTGCGGTTGTTCAATATCAGGGGTTAATTGAATCGGCAACTTAAAAATGCTTAATATGCCAAACAACATAATTAGCACCAAGATAACAATGACACTCGCAGGGTTTTTTAGCGAACTACGTGTCAGGTTCATTGTGTGTCTTCCAATATTTGTTTTTGTGCATTGTAGTGATATGTAAAAAAAGCGCCACTATCATAAATAGAATGTATGTCAAAAAGTAACCAAGAAACCACTAAATCAGCCAAAAGAGGCAATTTTGTAATAACTTGTAACACTTTAAGTATAAATTAGGTGGCAATTTTTTAAGCGATCATTTTTAAGTTGTTTTGAGTTAGACTTACCAACAATATTTTTAATCGATAAAATGTTGTTTAAAAAGCAAGGAGCTTATCATGAAAAAGCATGAGCTGATTGACCAAGATGGACAAGCCGACTTTGGTATTTTTCCAGATGGAGTAGATGACATCAATTACTTGGATTTTGACCTGCGTAGTACTATGGGTAAATCCAGAAGTACGCTTTTTAAAAAGTTAAGCTTTAATCAATTTCAATTTATTAGTTTGAGTTGTGAGCAGTTAATTATTGGTTTAGCGATCGTTGATTTAAAAATTGCGAGTCACTGTTTTGTATATGTATACGACCCACAAACGACAGAATTCGATGAAGTCAGTTTTATCAGCTTACTGGCTTTAAATACGTGTATTGATAGCACACCAAACACCGGGCAAGCGACTTTTCGAAAAGGGCGTAACAGCGTAACTATTAATACAACCGCTAAGCCGCAAATACGCTCGGTAGAGGTAAATTTAAAGTCCGGGCTGAAAATTAGTGCCTGTATTGATGAATCGATAAATTATAACCCGCTTGCGGTGTGTGTTCGTGCCGGTTTTACAGGCTTTCATTTTACCCAAAAAACTGCCGCATTACCCTGTACTGGAACACTTCAGTGGCGTGGTAACAAATATGTATTTGAAGAGCTTAAAATACTGGCAAGTGTTGATTGGAGCGCGGGTTTCATGCGTCGCGAAACCTTTTGGAACTGGGGGAGTTTAGCCTGCACATTAGCTGATGGCCGCCGCTTAGGTTTAAATTTAAGTGCGGGGGTTATTGAAACAGGTTTTACCGAAAACGCCTTGTGGCTCGATGGCACGCTTTATAAAATTGATATGGTCGATTTTCAATTTGAGCGCTATGGTAATGCTAAAGCAACGAGTAAATGGCGGCTGCGTTCAAACGACGGTATCATCAATTTATACTTCGAACCAATAGGTAAACGCCAAGATAAAACCAACTTAATTATTATCGCGACTAACTTCACTCAACACTTCGGCCGTTACTATGGTGAAATAACTCTTGCAGACGAAGTTATCACACTTAACGGCGAATGGGGATTTACCGAAGACCACTATGCGAAGTGGTAAAGAGTACTTAATACCAATCGACTTAAATATTTAACCACCCTAGCGAGCTAAATAAAGCGCTAACTGCGTTATAATTTTTTCAAGTAGAACAACTGCATGTCAAAATTTATGCCTTGTTATCACTCCATTTATCTGTCGCTATAAATGGTCAGTAACTTTACACGATTGGTATAACCTGACTATCGTTTAAAAATGAACTTAACATCTATCCCAAGATCAGCTCGTTGCCGCGTCACTAAATTCAATCGATTTGTTCAACGACTATAGTGCTTAATGCACTGTGTGATAAACCAAATCGAATCTTGTATTAGGTAAACACCGACAGCACCCAACGTGAGTAAAGTCGCGGCAGCTTGCAACAGCAAATGCTGCGACACATGCTTCGCCAGCAAGCCGTTCTCCCCAGCAGTGAGCCAAGTCCCCAAAAAATCTCACTGTAACCAAATTGCTCAGGCGTGAACCCCAGCGCTGCGAAATTAAATCCACCCAGTTGGTAATAAGAAAAAAGGGAAATGTTGTAAAGTGCCACCAACAATTACCACTGACATTTTTTAACTAACTCAAACCAAGAACGAGTAAACTTTTTAGGGAGGATTTTCTTTGGTGGTACGATAGGGACTTCGAGCTTTTTAGCAAAGTAACGGTGTACAAAGGTTTTCATTTGATCGCTTTCTAATTGCTCGTAAGCTATTTGCAATTGTGCTATGTCCTTTCGGCTAACATAATTTCCTTTAAGTTTTTTAAAACGCATTTCCAGCCACAGTAATAAAGCTTGTTTAGCCTCATTGGGAAAGGCATGGGTTAAAGTGGATGTGGGTCCGTATAATCTTTCAAAGTTTATTGTTTGATCTTGGATCAAAAATACCATTAACAGATTTAATCCTGCAGAAATTTGTCCCGCTCGCTTGTCAATAATTTGATAACGGCTTAAGGCACTACGAAAATAATGTTCAGCTTCTGGGATTTTATTCTCATCAAGTGCCAAATAGCCCAAGTTACTTTCTATCATGGCGACAACGTTAGGGAGGTTTAAACGCACCGTGAAATTATAGCTTTCGGCATATAGGTTACGCGCTTCGTCATTGTTATTTTGTGCCATAGCGACCAGTGCCATACTGTTGGTAAGCGTCAAGCGTTGACGATCATTTTCAGCGTATTTATAACCACATTGAAAACTTAGTTGGGCATCGTCTAAATACTCTGCATAGCGTAGCCAAATACCTAACGCACTCATAATAGACGTTATTCTCTTTTTGAAATAAGGGGCTTGCTGCTGACTAAATATCGCATCTACAGACTGATGAAGGCGGTCAAATTGACTGGTCGGAACGGCTGCTCGGGCGTTAATAAGATGCCAACGAATAAATAACTCAGGTGAAACTTTATCGATATCGTCAAGATTTTCAAGAATAATAATAGATTGCGCTGGGTTGACCACAAGGTAGTCTTCAGCTTCGTTTAACTTATTTTCAAAAGTGCTTAGTTCAGTAGCAAAAGCTTGCTGAAAACCAAGTAACAGGAACCAACATATAACGAAAAGCCGTAACAACTTGATCTCAATTACTTAATGATGTGATTGATAATTATAGTTGCCGCAGTCATACAAATCAAAGCTAATAAACCAGAATAAGTTCTCAGCTATCAAGTATGTTGTATTTAAAGGTGATATTTATCATAAAAGAGAAAATAACACAGATAGAAAAAGCCCTAGATCTATATAGATTTAGGGCTTTCATTTATTTACTGTTAATGTCAATCAGCTTATTGTTTAGAACTTTTCAGCTCTCTATTATTCGTCTATCGATCTCAATAATGCATTAATCCCTACTTTTTCGCGGGTTTGCTGATCTACTTTTTTCACGATAATTGCAGCGTACAAGCTGTGAGTACCGTCTTTTGATGGCAGTGCGCCTGGAACAACCACTGCACCTGCTGGTACGCGGCCGTAGTGGATCTCGCCAGTTTCGCGGTCGTAAATGCGAGTACTTTGGCTGATGTAAACACCCATTGAAATAACAGCGCCTTCTTCAACGATCACGCCTTCTACAATTTCAGAGCGTGCACCAATAAAACAGTTATCTTCAATGATAGTAGGATTGGCTTGTAATGGCTCTAAAACGCCACCTATGCCAACACCTCCTGACAAGTGTACGTTCTTACCAATTTGTGCACACGAGCCTACAGTGGCCCATGTATCAACCATAGTGCCATCATCAACGTAAGCACCAATGTTTACATATGATGGCATCAATACTACATTTTTACCGACAAAGCTGCCTTTACGGGCAACAGCGTTTGGTACAACGCGCATGCCACCTTGCTGAAATTGCTCCGGTGTATAGTCGCTAAATTTCAGTGGTACTTTGTCATAAAACTGGTTTACGCCGTCGTTCATTGGTTGATTGTCACGAATACGAAACGACAGTAACACGGCTTTTTTTAGCCATTGATGGACAACCCACTCACCACTGATTTTTTCAGCAACGCGTGCGGCACCACTATCAAGTAGCTCAAGTACATCGATTATGGCTTGTTTTACATCACTAGGTACTGTGCTCGGGCTGATGCTATCACGGTTATCCCAGGCGTTTTCAATGGTGGTTTTTAAATCTGACATAAGATCCTCTTATTCGGTTTCTGCGTTGAGTTTTTTACGCAATGCTTGATGAATTTTTGCTTGTTCTTCGTCGGTAAGAGCTTGGTATTCGTTATTCGATACCACGAAGAAATCTTCTGCACGTTCACCTACGGTGGTGATCCGCGCGGCGTGTATATGTAATAAATGGGCTTGAAACACTTCGGCAATTTTGGTTAATAAGCCAGGAATATCTACCGCTTGAATTTCGATTAAGCTGCGGTCTTTACGCGGGTGAGGGCGCAGGATAATTTTTGGTTTAATATTAAAATCTTTAAAGCGTTGTGAGCGATTCTTTTTAAAGCGAATTTTCTTTTTCGGATCAGCAAGCGCTTGATCAAGGCCGCGTTTGATTGACTGCGCTTGAGCGCTGGCAATCGGGTCGCCACTGACTTCAAGTACTACAAAGCTAAACAGCACATAGCCGTCGCGAGTGGTGAGCACTTGAGCATGTTGAATTTGCGCTTTTTTAGAGCCGATCACACTTACTAAACGGGCAAATAAACCGCCGGAGTAGGGGCTATAAACAAAAATCTGTGTACCGCCGTGCATGGCTGTATTTGATACCGCAACACTGGGTTGGCTTAAATCAACGCAGTTTAGTAAATGTTCGGTGTGCCATGATAGTTGTTGCTCACTAAAGGCCGTAAAGTAATTTGCTTTAAAACGGCTCCAAATTAAATCAATCTGATTTTCATCATAGCCATTGTTGATTAACCGTTGTTTGGCTTGATGCTTTTTATCGCGAATTTGGTCGCGCTGATCCATAGGATTTTCAAGGCCTAACCGTAACGCCCTTTGAGTATGCAGGTAAAGCTCACGCAACAAGGTGTTTTTCCAATCATTCCACAAGTTGTCGTTAGTGGCGCGAATATCTGCGACGGTTAAGCAGTATAGATAATCAAGTTGTCGTTCGGTTTTAACTCGAGTAGCAAAGTCTTTGATCACATCTGGGTCATTAATATCTTTACGCTGTGCAGTTACAGACATAAGTAAATGGTTACTAACTAGCCAAGCAATCAATTTGCCATCGGAAGTTGAAAAACGGTGTAATTTGGCAAAAGCAATGGCATCAACAGCACCGAGTTCTGAGTGATCGCCGCCACGGCCTTTGGCAATGTCATGGAAGATGCCCGCTAAATACAGTAGCTCGGGCTTGTCCATGCGGGTGACTATTTCACAACAAATAGGAAACTCACTGACGTTTGCTTTATCAAAATATTGATAAATGTTATTGATCAACTTATGAGTATGTTCATCCACAGTATAAGCGTGAAATAAGTCAAATTGCATCTGTCCAAAAATGTTTCGCCACTGGGGTAAATAAGCGGCAAGCATGCCGTGTTTGTGCATTAAAGTAAATGCACGGCCCATGCCGTTAGGGTGTTTAATTAACCGTAAAAATGCTTCGCGACAGGCGGCATAATCTTGCAAATCTCCTAACAGACGACGGCGCACTTGGCGAATGGTACGGATAGTACTTGGGTAAATATGGGTAATTTCAGGGTTATCGGCAATGTGTTCGAACAATACAAATAGTTGATCACGGCGAAAGAACACGGACGGATTTTTTACCCTAATTTGATGGCCAACACGTTCGAAATTACGATCGAGTTCAACCACTGCTTGTTCGTTACTTTCCGGTAAAATGCTTTGTTCAAAATATGATAACAACATTTGATTTAGCTCACGGACCCGGCTCATGATCCTAAATAATCGCTTCATCATCCGCTCAACTGAAGCTTTACCATCGCTACCAAAGCCAAGTAAATCAGCGGCCAGTGGTTGATGATCAAATAACAACCGGTTCTCAGAGCGTCCAGCCGCTAAATGCAGCGCAAAACGGATATTCCAGAGATTTTCTAAACACTCTAGGAGCTCTTGGTATTCTTCATGAGTGAGATAGCCGTGGCTAATAAGCTCTTGTAAGGTTTCGGCTCTAAAATGTTTTTTAGCAACCCAAATGATGGTTTGTAAATCGCGCAGCCCCCCTGGGTTTTCTTTAATATTTGGTTCGAGGTTGTATGCTGTACCGTGACATTTTTTATGACGCAGTTGTTGCTCATGTACTTTTGCTAAAAAGAATTCGTCAGAGTGCCATACAGGCGTATCAAGAATATGCTCTTTGAGTTTTTCATATTCAATGTGATTACCGAACAGTAGTCGACTTTCAAGCAAGCTAGTGGCAAAAGTCACGTCAGCACGTTTTTGCTCAATCGCTTGCTCAATGGTACGCACACTGTGGCCAATTTCTAAATTAAGATCCCAGAGCATGGTCACAAATTGGCCGATTTTTTCACACACGGCATCACTAGGTTGCTCAGTAACTAGCAGTAAAAAATCGATATCTGAATAGGGGTGCAGCTCACCGCGACCATAACCGCCAACGGCGATCAAGGCTAAATCTGGCTCATGGGCTAAATCATAAACATGAAACAGTTTAATCAGTAAGCGGTCGATAAACTCAGCCCGGGCATTAATCAAATTACCGACTGGCTGTTTTGAAAACTCGTTTTGTAACCATTTATAAAAATAATTAGAACAATCGCGATAATCGGTTAATTGCTCAGCATCGCTGAGCAATTTTTTAACTTTATTGGGTAATGCCACGTGGGCTGGCTCCTTAGCATACTAATTTCACCCTAAGTCGGGTGAGTCAGTATTTAATGTTCAATGATCCGGTCAATCGTATCATCTGATCGAAGCGTTAAAATTTCAACACCATTTTCAGTTACTAATAAGGTGTGTTCCCACTGCGCAGACAAGCTACGGTCTTTAGTAACCACAGTCCAGTCATCTTTTAATAGTTTACACTGGCGTTTACCAGCGTTAACCATTGGCTCAATAGTCAAACACATACCTGCTTTTAGGGCTTCGCCAGTACCAGCGCGGCCATAATGCATTATTTGTGGTTCTTCATGAAACTCTGCACCAATACCATGGCCGCAATATTCACGAACAATTGAGTAGTTAAAGCTCTCTGCATATTTTTGAATCGCTTCGCCGATATCACCTAAACGCACGCCTGGTTTAACCATTTTTATTGCTAAATAAAGGCTTTCTTGCGTTACTTCAGCAAGACGCTTGCCTTGGATGTTTGGCGTGCCAACATGAAACATTTTTGATGTGTCGCCGTGGTAGCCATCTTTGATAACCGTGATATCGATATTGACACTGTCGCCATCTTTTAATGCTTTGTCGTTAGGAATACCATGGCAAATTACATGGTTTACTGAGGTGCAAATTGATTTAGGAAAACCATGGTAATTTAGTGGGGCAGGAATTGCCTTTTGCACATCGACAATATAATTATGACAAATTGTATTTAGTTCATCAGTGGTTACACCGGGAACTACATGTGACTCTATCATTTCCAGGACATCTGCCGCTAAGCGCCCGGCTACACGCATTTTCTCTATTTCTTCAGGGGTCTTGATCACAGCACTCATGGAGGCTCCATTGTCGAGTTTTACACATTTATCGTCGCACAAATTTTGCACGCGACGTTGAATATTTGTTTTTAATATGGTATAAAGCGCGCCGTCTTTTTACAAATAAATTCTTAAATGATTTTTTGTATTTAAGGCAAACACAATTTTATTTTAACACACACACGTATCGTCACATACACTTGGGTGCATTTCAGTTTCATTTAACTGCGGTGTTGGTGCTATGGGGTATGTGGAGGCCTAACCCTAAACTAAACAGAGGAAATACAAAATGGCAAACGTTTCAATGCGCGACATGCTTCAAGCTGGTGTTCACTTCGGTCACCAAGCACGTTACTGGAATCCTAAGATGAAGCCTTTCATCTTCGGCGCACGTAACCGTGTTCATATCATCAACCTTGAGCAAACTGTTCCAATGTTCAACAACGCACTTAAGTTTTTAACTGGTGCTGCGTCAAACAAAGGTAAAGTTCTTTTCGTTGGTACTAAGCGCGCAGCAAGCGAGTCGGTTAAAGAAGCCGCTATCGCTAGTGATCAGTATTACGTAAATCACCGTTGGTTAGGTGGTATGTTGACTAACTGGAAAACAGTTCGTCAATCAATCAAGCGTCTTAAAGACCTTGAGATCCAAAGCCAAGACGGTACTTTCGAGAAGTTAACTAAGAAAGAAACGTTAATGCTTAACCGCGAAATGGAAAAGCTTGAAAAGAGCCTTGGCGGTATCAAAAACATGGGTGGTCTTCCTGACGCACTTTTCGTTATCGATGCAGACCACGAGCACATCGCTATCCGTGAAGCTAACAACCTAGGTATTCCAGTTGTTGCGATCGTTGATACTAACTCTAACCCAGACGGTGTTGATTTCATCGTACCTGGTAATGATGATGCTATCCGTGCAATCAACCTTTACACAGGCGCAGTTGCAGCAGCAATCACTGAAGGTCGTGAGAGCAATATCGTTGCTCAAGCTGAGAAAGACGACTTCGTAGAAGCTGAGTAATTAGCTGTCATCAAGTCTTCATCTAATTTTAGATGAAGACTTGCTATTCTTGTAGAGCGGGTAACCCGCTTATCTAAACCTGAATTCAGATTTGAGGATTTACTAATGGCTGTAACTACTGCCCTAGTTAAAGAATTACGCGAGCGTACCGGCGCTGGCATGATGGATTGTAAAAAAGCGTTAACTGAAACAGATGGTGACATCGAGTTAGCGATTGAAAATATGCGTAAAAGTGGCGCTGCAAAAGCTGCTAAAAAAGCAGGTAACATTGCTGCTGAAGGTACTATCATCATCAAGCAAAATGCAGGTGTTGCAGTACTAGTTGAAGTTAACTGTCAAACTGACTTCGTAGCAAAAGACGTAAGTTTCTTAGCATTTGCTAACAAAGTTGCTGATGCTGCTATTGCAGAAACGATTTCTATCGAAGACTTACAAGCTAAGTTCGAAGAAGATCGTGTTGAACTAGTTACTAAAATTGGCGAAAACATTAACGTACGTCGTTTACAGTACATTGCTGGTGAGCAACTAGTTGAGTACCGTCACGGTGAGCGTATTGGTGTTGTTGTTGCTGGTGTTGCTGATGAAGAAACACTTAAGCACGTTGCAATGCACGTTGCTGCTTCAAACCCAGAGTACCTAGCACCTGAAGATGTACCTGCTGACGTTGTTGAAAAAGAAAAGCAAGTACAAATCGAAATCGCGATGAACGAAGGCAAGCCTGCTGAAATCGCTGAGAAGATGGTTGTTGGTCGCATGAAAAAATTCACTGGTGAGGTTTCTCTTACTGGTCAAGCTTTCATCATGGAACCTAAAAAATCTGTTGGCGAAATTCTTAAAGAGAAAAACGCAACAGTTACTGGCTTCGTACGTGTAGAAGTTGGTGAAGGTATCGAGAAGAAAACTGAAGATTTTGCTGCTGAAGTTGCTGCACAGATTGCTGCTGCTAAAGGTCAATAAAATCGATTTCCTTTGACGAAAAAGTGAGTTAGATGAAATTATTCTGTTATTTGCTTTTGCGTCATCGCTGAAAATTCTTTAAAATAACCGCGCTCTTTATGTGAAAATCATAAGCGCGGTTATTTTTTATCCTTTTTTTATAAAGTTGGCCCAAATACTATGACAATCAATCGTAAACCTATTTTTAGACGCGTTCTTCTCAAATTAAGCGGTGAAGCACTGATGGGAGACGAAGGCTTCGGCATCGACCCAAAAGTATTAGATCGTATGGCGCAAGAAATCAAAGAGCTTGTAGAACTCGACGTAGAAGTGGGTTTAGTTATCGGTGGCGGTAACTTTTTACGTGGCGGCTCACTTGCTGAAGCAGGCATGAATCGCGTAGTTGGCGATCATATGGGGATGCTAGCAACTGTCATGAATGGTCTTGCAATGCGTGATGCGTTGCACCGTGCATTTGTAAATTGTCGTTTAATGTCAGCTATCCCACTTAACGGTGTGTGTGATGCATACAATTGGGCTGAGGCAATTAGCTTATTAAAAACGGGCCGTGTAGTTATTTTTGCAGCCGGTACTGGTAATCCATTCTTTACAACGGATTCGGCCGCGTGTTTACGTGGTATTGAAATTGAAGCCGATACCGTGATTAAAGCCACCAAGGTTGACGGTGTTTACAGTGATGATCCGGTAAAAAATCCAGAGGCGACACTTTACCGTCACTTGAGCTACAATGAAATCATTGAAAAAGAATTAAAAGTAATGGATCTTGCGGCATTCACTCTTGCGCGTGATCACAAGATGCCGTTGAGCGTATTTAATATGAATAAATCAGGCGCTTTAAAGCGTGTAATTATGGGCGAAGAAGAAGGCACTCTTATCTCTTCACAAGCCTCAGATGAAGTTATTAACTAGATTAGGATTGAACCGTGATAAACGATATTCAAAAAGATGCTGCAGAACGTATGCAGAAAAGTGTAACGGCACTTAGCAGTCAACTATCTAAAATCCGTACTGGCCGTGCTCATCCGGCAATATTAGATGGCATTATGGTGCCATATTACGGCGCACCAACGCCATTGAACCAAGTTGCCAATGTAACAATTGAAGATTCACGTACACTTGCGTTAAGTGTATTTGATAAATCGCTTGCACAAGCGGTAGAGAAAGCAATCATGGCATCTGACTTAGGTTTAAACCCAATGTCAGCAGGTTCTGTGATCCGTGTACCACTTCCTCCGCTAACTGAGGAACGTCGTAAAAACTTAATTAAAATCGTTCGTGGTGAAGTTGAAAGCGGCCGTGTTGCAATCCGTAATATTCGTCGTGATGCTAACGGTGACGTTAAAAACTTATTGAAAGATAAAGATATTTCTGAAGATGAAGCGCGTCAATCTGATGATGCAATTCAAAAGCTTACGGACAAATTCATTAAAGAGATGGACACTCAATTAGCGGCGAAAGAAGCCGAGTTGATGGAAATCTAAGCTAGTAAATTTATTAGTTTTGAAACGCCGTCTGGGGTATACTAGGCGGCGTTTTTTTATGGAATACTCGATATTTATGGTTCTTAACGCTGATAAAATTTCCCAGCAATGTTTACCCAAGCATGTCGCTATAATCATGGATGGCAATGGTCGTTGGGCACAAGCCAAGAATAGGCCACGTGTGTACGGTCATAAAAAAGGCGTGGATGCGGTTCGTCAGTCTGTGCAGTTTTGTACTAAATTAGGAGTAGAGTCATTGACTCTATTCGCTTTTAGTAGTGAAAACTGGCATCGCCCCGAAGATGAAGTCAGTACCTTGATGGAGCTGTTTTTGTTTGTGCTGAGTAAGGAAGTTAAAAAGCTACACAAAAATAATGTTAAGTTAACCATTATTGGTGACTTATCTCGTTTTTCAGATACTTTGCGCAGCAAGGTTGATGCAGCACATGAATTAACGGCTAATAATACTGGTTTGCAACTGAATGTAGCGGCAAATTATGGTGGTCGATGGGATATAACAAATGCTGCAAAGCAATTAGGTAAGCTGATTGCTGCAGGGACGTTAAACCCTGATGATATTACAGAGCACGATTTAGCCGCCCATATGAGTATGCAAGATCAGGCTGAACCTGACTTGTTGATCCGTACTGGTGGCGATTTACGCATAAGCAACTTTTTATTGTGGCAAGCTGCTTATGCTGAACTTTACTTTACCGATACGCTTTGGCCTGACTTCAATGAAGCAGCTTTTGCTGATGCTATCGCTTGTTACGTTGCCAGAGAGCGACGGTTTGGTTGTACTGGCGAACAAATAAAACAATTACTCGCTGAAACCTAATTAAAAAGGGTAACACTTTGCTAAAACAACGAATTTTAACCTCTTTAGTGCTAGCGCCTTTGGCACTGGTGTTGGTTTTTTATACACCTCTTACATTGTTTAGTTACATCGCTGGCGCGATTGTTTTATTAGGCGCGTGGGAATGGTCGGCATTTATGGGGTTATGCGATAAAGTTAAACGTTTTTCGTTTGTGACGTTTATTGGCTTGTTACTGGTACTGCTTAATTGGCATTGGCCAATTGATGGACTGTGGGTCGACGGCCAGCTCGTAGGAGACGCAAATTATATATTCACACTGTCATTTTCGTGGTGGATTGTAGCCACCTACCTAGTGTGGCGCTACCCAGCAATGGCTAAAGCATGGAACGAAGGAGTGGTTATGCGCGCTATTGCCGGTATTCTCACCTTAGTACCGCTGTGGCTTGCGCTTAATACACTGCGCAGTGCTAACTATGAGCAATCAACGCACTTTGGTTCGATGCTTATTTTAGTGGTACTGGGGATCGTATGGAGTGCTGACATTGGTGCATACTTTACGGGTAAAAACTTTGGCAAGCATAAGTTAATGCCAAAAGTGAGCCCTAATAAAACCATTGAAGGTTTAGCTGGTGGCTTAGTTGCTGCGGTAATTTTTGTTTTAGCGTTTTGTCATTTTACCAATGTAGATATGTCTGTTTGGCCAATTTACGCGATTATGACTGTATTCATCGCGTTATTCTCAGCTATTGGCGACTTACTCGAAAGTATGTTTAAACGCGAAGCTGGTCTTAAAGATAGTGGCTCATGTTTGCCTGGCCATGGGGGGATTTTAGATCGCCTTGACAGCCTAACTGCTGCAGCCCCCATTTTTGTGTTGTGCTATGCATGGACACTTAGTTTATGAGTTGTAGACAACAACTCGTCATTCTCGGCGCGACAGGTTCCATTGGTTTGAGTACCTTAGATGTTGTTGCGCGTAATCAAGAACAGTTTGCTGTATTTGCACTTGCGGCAGGTAATAATAGTGAATTGATGGCGCAATTGTGTATTGCTCATCAACCACGCTTTGCAGTGATGGCAGATGACAGCGCTGCAGCTAAGTTAAGCCAACACTTATCGGGCAGTGGCTGCAAAACAGTGATCCGCAGTGGCATTGCCGCCATGAGTGAACTGGCCGCTCACCCAGACGTTGACGCGGTAATGTCGGCGATTGTTGGTGCAGCGGGGCTAATACCTACACTTAGTGCGGTAGAAGCAGGTAAAAAAGTATTACTGGCGAATAAAGAATCTTTAGTCATGTCAGGTCAGTTGTTTATTGATAAAGTAAAACAACATAAAGCCACTTTACTACCGATTGACAGTGAACATAATGCCATATTCCAGTGCCTGCCAAGTGCACTGCAAGGCTCTAAAACCAACGCACAGTTACATGAGCATGGGGTAAGTAAAATTTTACTTACCGGTTCTGGTGGGCCTTTTTTAACGTGTGATATTGCCTCTTTAAAAGACGTTACTGTGGCACAAGCTGTAGCGCATCCAAATTGGTCGATGGGACAAAAGATATCTGTTGATTCAGCCACTATGATGAATAAAGGCCTTGAGTTTATTGAGGCTAAATGGCTATTTAACTGCCAGGCAAACGATATTGAAGTGGTCATTCACCCGCAAAGTATTATTCATTCAATGGTGCAATACCAAGATGGATCGGTGCTAGCGCAAATGGGGAATCCAGATATGCGTACACCGATTGCTCATGCTTTAGCATACCCACAGCGTATTGATGCTGGAGTAACACCACTGGATTTTTCACAGCTTGCTGATTTTACTTTTACGAAACCAGATTTTGCCCGCTACCCCAATTTACAATTAGCTATTGCTGCGTGTAATGCTGGACAAGGTGCTACAACGACAGTTAATGCTGCCAATGAAATTGCTGTACAGGCATTTTTACAAGGGCAGATAGGCTTTACTGATATATACCGCATTAATGCACAAACATTAGACACAACGGTTGATGTAAACGTACACACGCTCGATGAAATTCTTGAATGTGACCGTTTAGCTCGACTTCAAGCGACGCAACTCATTGCAAAGGTAGTACGCTAATATGTTCGATTTTCTGTGGAATTTAGGTTCTTTTATTCTAGCGCTGGGAATTTTAGTAACAGTGCATGAATATGGCCATTTTTGGGTTGCCCGCAAAGCGGGTGTGAAGGTATTAAGGTTTTCTATTGGCTTTGGTAAACCGCTAATAAAATGGCACGATAAACACGACACTGAATATGTTATTGCAGCAATTCCTTTAGGCGGCTACGTGAAAATGCTTGATGAACGTGTTGATGAGGTGCCTGCTGACCAACGCCACTTATCATTCAATGCCAAGTCAGTACAAGCGCGTATCGCGATTGTAGCGGCAGGGCCGCTGGCTAACTTTATATTTGCTATCTTTGCTTTAGCTGCGATGTACATGGTTGGAGTTCAATCGGTGAAGCCGGTGGTTGGCTCAGTAAATGAGGGTAGCCGCGCTGAGCAAGCCGGTATTATGCCAAGTCAGCAAATTATAAAAATTGGCGATGATGATATTGCTACCTGGCAAGATGCTACGTTTGCGTTAATGGCCAGCCTAGGTGATAAAAGCGTTGCAGTTACCGTGCGTGACGAGCAATTTCAAGAACAGGTTAAAATGCTTGATATTGATGGTTGGAAACTTGATCAACAAGATGTGCCACCATTAGCTTCATTAGGTATTGTACCGTTTCGTCCGCAGGCGACTTTAACCGTTGCCACAATTTCGCCAAACTCTGCTGCAGCAGACGCTAATTTACAAGCAGGCGATGAAATTATCGCAGTAAATGGTGAAACAATAACCAGTTGGACGCAGTTAGTTAATGTTATTCAGCAATCCGCTAACAAATCATTACAATTTAGTGTAAAAAGACAAGATAGTATAGAGCTGCTAAATGTTACGCCGAAAGGACAACGTAATAGTGATGGCTTGCTACAAGGCTTTTTAGGTGTCGCGCCGGTGGTTGAAACATGGCCAGATGGTTACATTGAAACTAGACATTATGGTCCACTCGATAGTATGGTGCTGGGCGTAAGTGAAACATGGCGCTTGATCAGCCTAAGTTTTGATATGATTGGTAACTTAATTACTGGTCAAGTATCAGTGAAGAATTTAAGTGGTCCAGTTGGTATTGCTGTTGGAGCGGGAACTAGCGTAAGCTATGGCTTAGTAGCGTTTTTAGGCTTCTTAGCATTGATAAGTGTAAACCTGGGCGTATTTAATTTATTGCCCTTACCAGTGCTTGATGGTGGGCACTTAATGTATTACATAATTGAACTTTTTCGTAAAAAGCCGGTCTCTGAAAAGACACAAGAATTTGGTTTTAAAGTGGGTGCCTTGCTACTCATTTTTCTTACATGTTTCGCTTTGTTCAATGATGTATCGCGATTGTAAGCAATTGCGACAGTCTCGAATTAAAACACGATTGTAAAACACCGCTAAAGTATAATTTTAAGGTGTTGAGCGGTAATACCGTTGTAAAGGATAAAGATAATAAAATGGCTATAAAAAAACATTTGGCAGTAACAAGTTTATTAGGTGCTAGCTTTGCAGCCCTAGGCCAAAACTCCTTTATTGTTGACGATTTAAAAGTTGAAGGCTTACAGCGCGTTGCGTTGGGAGCGGCATTAACACATATTCCTATTAATGTGGGTGATAATGTTGATGACTACACAATTTCAAAAACGATTAAGTCTTTGTATAACTCAGGTCACTTCGACAACATCAAGGCACTACGTGATGGCAATAATGTTATTTTTAAAGTAACAGAGCGCCCAACTATTAGTGTTATTGAGTTTGAAGGTAATAAAGACATTAAAGACGAGCAGCTTACTCAGTCGCTTGATCAGCAAGATATTCGCCAAGGTGAACCACTGGATAAAACTGTGGTGGATAACATCGAGAAAGGCTTAATTGAGTTTTTCCACAGTATTGGTAAATACAACGCTAAAATTGATGTCAGTATCACTAAGTTACCGCGTAACCGCGTTAAGCTAAAACTTGAGTTTGATGAAGGCGATGCCGCATCTATTCGTCAGATCAACTTAGTTGGTAATGAATTATTTAGTGATGAAGACTTGTTAGCACTTGCTGAGTCACAACAAGATTTACCTTGGTGGCAGTTTATGGGCAGCGATCGCTACCAGAAACAAACCATTGAAGGCGATCTCGAGAAAATTCGTAGTTATTATTTAGACCGTGGTTACTTACGTTTTAATATTGACTCAACACAAGTATCAGTTAGTCCTGAGCGTGAATCTGTGTATGTAACAGCTAACATCACCGAAGGCGTTAAATACAAAGTGAAAGGCTTTGACTTCATTGGTGATTTACTTGGCCGTGAAGAACTGATCAAAAGCGTTATTCCACTTCGTGCCGGTGAACTTTATAATGGCTCAGTGGTTACCTCATCTGAAGAATTTATCAAAAGTTATTTAGCGCGTTTCGGTTATGCGAATGCGGAAGTTCGCACCATTCCTGAAATTGACGATGAAAACAAAGAAGTTCAGTTAACACTCTCAGTTAATCCTGGTCAGCGTGTTTATGTTCGTCGTATTATCGTTGGTGGTAACCAAAATACCGCAGATGAAGTATTACGTCGTGAAATGACCCAGCTGGAAGGCGCCTGGTTATCGAATCAGAATCTTGAGCGTTCAAAGCTACAAATTCAACGTCTTCCTTACATGGAAAGTGTTGATTTTAATGTTGTGCCAGTCCCTGGTATAGATGACCAAGTTGATGTCGATTTTACTGTTAAAGAGCAATCAGCAGGTAGCTTTAATGCAGGTCTTGCTTATGGTTCTTACTTAGGTCTGCAATTTAATATCGGTGTTACTGAGTCTAACTTCTTAGGCACGGGTAACCAGATTGGCTTTAACATCAATACCTCGCGTGGTTCAGAACGTGTTAGTTTATCGTATACCGACCCTTACTTCACCCCAGATGGTGTGTCGCAAGGCAGTAGTATTTTCTACAGTAATTACGATGCAAGTAAGTTTAGCCTCATCGATTACAAATCGAAAAGCTACGGGATTGGTACTAATATAGGATTCCCGATTGATGCGGTAAACCGTATCAACTTTGGTGTACGTTGGATCCAAGAAGAATTATCTGAAATTGCTGAATATGAGCAAACTCGTGTTATGCGTGAGACCTTCTTAGACCCGAATAATCCAGATAAAGGATTTGATTTTACTAAGTACGAACTCAGCGTTGGCTGGTCTCGTGTGACAGTAAACCGTGGCTTATTCCCAACTGCAGGTTCGCGTCAAACATTAAACTTAACAGGTACTACGCCAAACTCTGATTTAACTTACTTTAAGTTAAACTATGACTCGCGTTTTTATTGGCCGCTTTCGAATAACCATCGTTGGGTATTCTCAACCCGTGCTGCGCTTGGTTATGGTAACGGTTATGGCACAACCAATGGTTACGACCAAACATTGCCATTCCAAGAGTACTTTCGTATAACAGAAATGGAATTACGCGGTTTTGACCGTAATACTATATTGCCGCGCGCAATATCACGTACGCCACAGTTAATTCCGGGCACTTCGTTGCCAGATGGTGGCCTAACAGGCAATATAGGCGGTTCGCCAGAGTTTGATGTGTTAACACCACAAGGGCGTATTGGTGGTAATGCTAAAGCGGTTGCTGGCATGGAGTTAATTGTGCCAACTCCATTCTTGGATGAAGATAATACCAGTTCTGTACGTACCAGCTTCTTTATTGATGCTGCAAACGTATGGGATACTGAATTTAACGTTGATCGTTATAAAAATTTAGGGCCGGATGAACGCGCTAAGCTTGAGGATTATTCAGATCCGCTGCGCTTTAGGGTATCAACCGGTTTATCACTACAATGGATCTCACCTATGGGTCCTATGTTGATTAGTTTTGCGTATCCATTGCAACAAGAAGAAGATGACGATACGAAGACCATCAGCTTTAACATTAGTAATACATTCTAAAGGAGTTTTTTGTGAAAAAATCATTTAAATCATCGGCAATTGCCATTTTAGCTACACTTATGATGGGTACTTCTGCAAGTGCTTTTGCACATAAAGTAGGTATCGTAGATATGCAAGAAATCTACAAACAAATCCCACAAATGGCAAAAGTTGAGCAAACATTACAAGCTGAATTTGCTGAGCGTCGTCAAGAGCTTGAGAAGTTGCAGGGCGATATCCGCTTTGAAGCAGAAAAATTCAAGCGTGAAAGCACTACGATGAGCCAAGCGCAAAAAGATGCCCTACGTGAAAAAGTGGAAGGTATGCAAAAAAATCTTGCTGAAAAAGGTCGTCCTTTAGAGCAAGAAATTAAAGTTCGTCAAAATCAAGAATTAGCTAAAGTTCAAGGTCTTATCATCAAAGCAATCGAAGATATTGCCAAAGATGGTAAATATGATGAAGTTAAAGTTAAAGATACTACTATCTACTTTAACCCTAAAACGGTAGTTGATTTATCAAGTAAAGTTGTTGATCAAGTAAGTAAGCAATAGAACTTATTATATGCATAATTATACGCTTTCGCAGATTGCGGAACTTCTAGGCGCCGAGCTTGACGGTGACGGCGCTTGGGAAATCTCAAAAATTGCTACACTTGCAAATGCCCAATCTGGGCATATTGCATTTTTAGCGAATAAGAAATATCGCTCACAACTTAGTGATACTCAAGCGGGGGCAGTGATCTTATCTGCCGCAGATGCAGAGTATTATCAAGGTAATAAGCTCATCGTTGCTAACCCTTATGTTTGCTACGCGAAATTAGCTCAGTTACTCGATACCACGCCACGTTCAGCGTCATCAGGTATACACCCAAGTGCGGTGATCCACCCTGATGCCACGGTTGCAAGCACAGCCGCTGTTGCCGCTAATGCGGTGATTGAAGCCGGAGCGGTAATTGGTGATAACGTGCAAATAGGTGCTAATTGCTTTATTGGTGAAAACACAAAAATTGGCAATGGCACAAAACTGTGGGCAAATGTCAGTGTTTATCATGATGTAGAGATTGGCAATGATTGTTTATTTCAATCAAGTAGCGTAATCGGCAGTGATGGCTTTGGCTATGCAAACGATAAAGGACAATGGATAAAAATCCCTCAGCTTGGTCGCGTTATTATTAGTGACAAGGTTGAAATTGGTGCAGGTACTACGGTTGATCGCGGCGCAATAGACGACACGATTATTCGCAGCAATGTGATTATCGATAACCAATGTCAAATTGCTCATAATGTTGAAATTGGTTCAGGCACAGCAATTGCTGGCTGTACCGTGATAGCTGGTAGTACAACTATTGGTAAAAATTGCCAGATTGCGGGGCTTGTAGGCATAAATGGTCACATAGATATCTGTGATGGTGTTATACTTACGGGTATGAGCATGGTGACTAAAGCGATTACGGAACCTGGTGTTTATTCCTCAGGGCTTCCACACTCTTCAAATAAAGAGTGGCGCAGAAACATTGCCCATTTACGTAATCTGCCAGAGATGAAAGTTCGCCTTAAAGCGCTAGAGACTCTGACTAAGTCATTAAACGTTGATCATTAATAAGGATGCTATTTTGGCAAACGAATTAAATAGCCTTGATATACAAGAAATTTTAAGCTTACTTCCGCATCGTTACCCGATGCTACTAGTTGACCGTGTGCTTGATTACACCCCTGGTGAATCATTACATGCAATTAAGAACGTAACTTTTAATGAACCGATTTTTACCGGCCATTTCCCTAACCAGCCAATTTTTCCTGGTGTATTAATTTTAGAAGCCATGGCACAGGCAACCGGTTTATTGGGTTTTAAAACTGTCGAAAATCGCAGTGAAAATGAACTATATTTATTTGCAGCGATAGATAATGCGCGCTTTAAACAACCAGTAACGCCTGGTGACACCATGCATTTACACGTTCAATTTTTAAAAGAGCGTCGTAATATTTGGAAGTTTGCGGCAGAAGCAAAAGTTGATGGCAAAATAGTATGTAGTGCCGAAATCATGTGTGCGAGAAGAGAGCTTTAATTGTGATCCATCCTACAGCGATAATCGAATCAGGTGCAAAGTTAGGTAATAATGTATCAGTTGGCCCTTACAGCTACATTGGCAACGATGTGGTTATTGGTGACAACTGCATTATCGAATCCCATGTTGTGGTCAAAGGTCCGTCAACAATAGGTTCAGGCAATCATATATTTCAATTTGCGTCTGTAGGTGAAGCCTGCCAAGACAAAAAATATAATAATGAGCCAACCACACTTATCATTGGCGATAACAATGTTATTCGTGAATGCGCGACTATCCACCGAGGTACAATTCAAGACCAAGGTGTGACTAAGATTGGCAGCAATAATTTATTTATGGCTTACACTCACGTAGCTCATGATGCAGTGATTGGCGATAACGTTATTTTTGCTAATAATGCATCTGTTGCAGGCCATGTACATATTGGTGACTGGGTTATCTTAGCGGGTAATTCAGGTATTCATCAATTCTGTAAAGTGGGGGCACATGCCTTTGTAGGTATGTACTCTGGCGTCAACAAAGATGTGCCGCCGTTTGTAACAACCATAGGTACGCCAGCAGGTCCTGTTGCAATTAATACTGAAGGCATGAAACGCCGTGGTTTTGAAAGCGATGAAGTAATGGCAACACGTCGTGCTTATAAAACATTATACCGCAAGAGCTTAGGTGTTGAAGAGGCACTTGCAGCGCTTGCTGATGATGCCGCTAAGTACCCAGCAGTACAGTTAATGGTTGATTTTGTGAAAAATTCTGAACGCGGTATTATTCGTTAATTCGTTTATGCTGTGTATAAAAGCCACCAGTTATTAAGTTAACTTGGTGGCTTTTTTGTATTCACTGTTTTGTATTTACTTTAATTCAGTTGCAGCTCAGTTGATACCTGCTACCTTTATGCATTCTAAGGGAGCGTTGAATTTTGATTAAAGCACTTTTAATTAGCTTAGCACTGGCTATTTTAGCTGGCTGTAGTAGCTCGCCGACAAACTATTCTGCAACAAGCACAGGTATTCGTGAGCAGGGAAATGCTAGCTTTTATGCCGATAAATACCATGGTCGGCTGACCGCTAGTGGTGAAAAGTTTGACCAACAAGCCATGACTGCGGCGCACAAACAGCTCCCTTTTAACAGCAAAGTTAAAGTCACAAACACAGCAAATAACCGTTCAGTGGTCGTTAGAGTGAATGATCGCGGTCCTTTTATTCGCGGCCGTATCATCGATTTAACAAAGCATGCGTTTGAGCAACTCGCAGAGCCAAGCTCGGGCGTTATTAACGTAACCGTTGAAGTAATTGATTAAAAGCGTGTGATCAAGTTCACGTACTCAGGTTGCTCTGCTAATAGTTGCTGATGCGTTGCAATCGCTTTTATTTGCCCTTGCTCTAACCAAATTACGTTATCCATATTGGCAAGTAAGGCAGGGTCGTGAGTTATGCTGATCACAGTACAGTGCTGCATGCTGGTTAATATCGCATCCATAACTTGATGCTTCGATTGATTGTCGAGGCCTTCGGTTGGCTCATCAAGCACTAAAATAGCCGGTGCTCTGAGTAAGGCTTGCGCTAACGCTAAACGCCGCGATTGCCCACGCGACAAACTTCTGCCACCTGTGCCTAAGCGGGTGTCTAATCCTAGTTTTAACTCGCTAAGCCAATCACCTAACTGTGCTTGTTGACAGGCTGTGCGCATTTGTTGTTTAGTTGCTGAGGGCGCCGCATAGCGTAAGTTTTCAGCAATGGTGCCATCAAAAATATGATGTTGTTGTGCGACTATGTTAATCAGTTCGCAGCGATTTTGTTGACTGATCGTGTTAATTGCTATGGTTTTGTCTGCTGAAGTTAGATTTATCTCACCATTTTGCTGTGGCCATAAACCACTGAGTAAATTAACCAGCGTACTTTTCCCACTGCCGCTTTGCCCCACAATCGCGACTTTTTGCAGTGGCTCAATCGCAAAACTTAAGTTGTTAAGCGCAAAAGTATCACTGTGGTAACAATAACTAAGATCTTTAAATTCAAGCCCTAAAGGTTGCACTGATAACGACTCCTGAACGCTTGTAGTTTCAGGGCGCAGTTTATCTTCTAAATCAAAAATACGCTTTGCAGCGCTTAGCGCTACGGGCAATTGAATAAACGCATTTGGTAGCGTTAGCACCGTTTCAAAACTAGCAAGCACAAATAAACTAAGCATTGCCAGTTCAACATTGGCCATAGCTCCGCTGTAAACTAGCGGTGCAATTATCACAATGGCACCGAGCATACTCAGTTGTACTATTAATAGTGATATGCCATTACTATGTGCTTCGGCGCTATGGCGAACAAATAGTTGCCGATTATAGCGTTCACTGGCTGCCCGACATTGCTCAATTTGTTGCTCGGTGGCTTGATAGATAGCCAACTCTCGTAAGCCACTTAGGGTATCTGATAATTCAGCACGTAAAGTCGCCGAATAGTGAGTTTCGAGGTCGGCAGTTTGCTGAAGTTGTTTACTCAGTATGATCGGCAGGGCAACGCCTACTATTAAGAGTGCAGTAAAGCATAGTAACGCTACATTACTGTTGTAGGCTGCCATAATTGCAACCACAATTGGCACGCTGATTAGCGCAACAATCATCGGTAATAATACGTTTAAGTAAAATTTATCGAGCGCTTCAACGTCATTTTGCATGCGGTTAAATAGATCGGCGCTGCGGCTCATGGCTAAATCAACATTGCTTAGCTGGCTTAGCGTGTTAAAAACACTGACACGAATTTCACTTAATAATAAAAAGGTGGCGTTGTGGGTTACCAATCGCTCGCCGTAACGAGAGGCGGTTCTTACGATTGCCAAAAATCTAATTGTGCCGGCTGGTGTGAAGTAATTCATTTGCGTGCCAGCCAAGCCAGCTGCAGCCATGGCGGCTAAAAACCAACCAGAAATAGCCAATAAGCCAACGTTTGCCAGTACTGTTAAGGTTGCTAAAAATGCCCCTAACAGCATTGCACCTAGGTGCGGTCTACACAGTTTTAATAAACGTAAAAAATTAGTCATGCTGTTTACTCCTTGCATGCACTAAATCAAACAGCGCGCCTTGGTTATCGATGAGGGTTTTAAAGCTACCTTGCTCAATAACAGCACCATCTTTCATTACAATAACTTGTTTAGCTTGTGCAATGGTATTTAAGCGATGGGCTATCACCACAACGAGATGTTGCTGTGCATAATGATTGATAGCCGCTTGCACCTGTTGCTCAGTTTGGCTATCGAGGTGTGCGGTTGGCTCATCAAGGATCAAAATTGGCGCTTGTTTTAAAAATGCCCGAGCTAAAGCGATCCGCTGCTTTTGCCCGCCTGAGAGTCCTTCGCCTTGTTCACCAATTTGAGTGTCAAAGCCCTCTGGTAATTGATTGATAAACTCAAGTGCACCAGCTTGCTCTGCTGCAGTTTCTAGCTGCGTGAGTGTGGCATCCGGTTTGGCCAATAGTAAGTTAGCTTTGATACTGTTAAACAATAAAGTAGGTTGTTGTGGGATCCAGGCAATATGTTGCTGCCATTGCTTAATGTGTGATGCGGCTAATTGTTGTTGATTTACCGTAACAGCACCGATCACCTGAGGATGAAACCCTAATAAACAATCGAGTAAGGTGCTTTTACCAGCACCACTTTGACCAACGATGGCATACAGGCCTGTGCCTGCAAATGTTAGGTTTATATTGTTAACGCCTTCATTACTTTGTGGGTAATGAAAATTTAAATTATCAATATTGAGTTGTTCGATACTTGGTAAGTTTAAGCTATTTTGAGTATTTGGTTGTATGTTCTCAAGATCCTTAGCAGGGAGTGGCTCATTCAATATTTTTAGCATATCAGCGGCGGCACTAATCCCTTCTAATCGGGCATGGTAATGGCTGCCGAGTTGGCGCAGCGGTAAATAAAACTCCGGGGCAAGTAACAGTACAACAAAGCCGGTCGAAAAATCTAAGGTACCAAAAAACAAACGAAAACCGATTATCACCGCTACTAACGCGACACTAATGGTCGCTAAAAACTCGAGTGCGAAAGATGATAAAAATGCGATTTTTAATACGTTTAAAGTCGCATGGCGAAAGTCATCGGAAATTTTGGCAATTTGTTTTAGTTCGCGCGTAGTCGCATTAAATAACTTTAGTTGGGTTAAGCCTTGTAAGCGGTCAAAAAAGTAATTACCCAACACAGCTAGTTGTTGCCAACGTTGTTGATTCAGTTGTTCTGCTTTGTGGCCAACCAAAATCATAAAAAACGGAATTAGGGGGGCGGTGAATAAAAAAATCAACCCAGCCTTCCAATCGGTAGGAAAAATCACCATCAGGATAGCCAAAGGAATAAGCGCACTGTAAGCCACGCTCGGTAAATAATTAGCATAATAATCGTGCAGTGCTTCAACACCATTGTGTAGGGTGTTTAAAGTCGCGCCATGACCTTGTTGTTCAATATAACTTGGCCCAAGTAAGGTGAGTTTATCGAGTAAAGTATGGCGCATTGCAGTTTTAATTTTAAGTGCGGCTTGGGCACTTATGCGCTGCGAAAATCCAAGCAATATTCCGCGCCCTAAAATCAATGCTGCTAATGGCCAAAGTAAAGGGGTAATAGTGGCTAAATTGGCGTGTTCAAACATCACTAAATGAATTGATCGTGCCACTAAATAAGCACTGGCAATCATCAATAATGCGTTAAATGTTCCTAGCGCAATACTGATTTTTAAAAGACTGCCAGCGTGATTGGAATGCGTTTTTAAAAACGCGCGCAGCGTAGTTTGCTGCGCGCGATTTGGTCGGGGGTTAGTCGTCATTTTGGCGATTAAGCCTATCGTGTAATTCTTGTTCGTCGTCAGCGATACTGTCTTTGTTCTGGCCAAATTCGTACCACATAACGTTGATCACACCTAACGTACAGGCTAATAAAACACCGAGTATCCAAGCAAAATACCACATAGATCAAATCTCCTTAGTAACTGCCATGGCTGTTATTTTCAATTTCTTCTACGGTTACTTTGCGCCACATTTTCACATAACACCATGTGGTGTAAAGTAAAATAAGTGGCACAAAAATACTTACTGCAATAAACATTACATTCAATGTTCTATGGCTAGAAACCGCATCCCATATTGTTAAACTAATATCAGGGTGATTACTTGATGGCATAATAAATGGGAATAAAGACATTCCAGCCGTCATGATCACACCGCCAAGCATTAAGCTTGTTGCTATTAATGCCAGCCCCGGTCTATTAATTTTTGAACATATCCACGCTAATGCAGCCATTAAAAAAGCGACCGCAGGGAACAGCATAGTTAAAGGCATTTGTTGATAATTGTTTAACCAAGCACCTGCAGAGGTGGTTACTGTTTTATCTAGTGGGTTTGCAAAGCCTTGCGTATCACCCATCGAGATTATTTGGTAACCATCAAGATTAGCAATCCAAATACCTGCAACAGCAAATAACACGATGAATGCTAACAGTGCATAACGACCATATTGCGCTGAGCGACGAGCAACATCACTGTCTGTACGCAGCTGTAACCACATACCGCCATGGGCAAGTAACATAGTTACGCTGATCAAGCCGGCTAATAAGGCAAATGGATTTAATAATGCAAAGAAAGATCCTTGGTAGCTGGTTCTAAGGTATTCATCAATACTAAATGGCACACCTAAAAACAGATTGCCAAAGGCCACGCCAAATACCAGAGCAGGAATGGCACTGCCAGCAAATAAGCCCCAATCCCAATTGTTACGCCAGCGTGGAGAGTCAATTTTGCTGCGATAGTCAAAACCCAAAGGTCTAAAAAATAAGGCAAACAATACCAACATCATAGCAAAGTAAAAGCCCGAAAATGCAGCCGCATAAACCATCGGCCACGCTGCAAATAAGGCACCACCTGCGGTGATAAACCATACTTGGTTACCATCCCAGTGTGGACCTACCGTATTGATCACCACACGGCGTTCACTGTCGGTTTTACCAACTAACTTGATAAGCATAGCCACGCCCATGTCCATACCATCGGTGATTGCAAAACCAATTAACAATACGCCGATGATAACCCACCAAAGTAACTTTAACGTTTCATAATCGAAAATCATGATTTTGCTCCTTGCTCGTCAGTTATTTGGTCGCCATTAGTATGGTCATCTAAATGTTCAAAGTGATATTTACCAGTGTGCAATGAACTTGGTCCTATTTTTACAAATCGCAGCATCAGCCAGCCCTCGACAATAGCAAGGCCGGTGTAGAATAGGATAAAGCCGGTTAAGCTTATTAAAATATCATTGACAGTCAGTGACGAGGTCGCTAAAAAGGTTGGCAGTATTTCAGAGATTGCCCACGGCTGACGGCCATACTCTGCAACTATCCAGCCAAATTCAATTGCTATCCAAGGTAGAGGGATACTCCACACCGCAGCCCACAATAACCAACGTTTTTGTTCAATCACACGATGTGCATTGTAATAAAAAGACAATACAAATACGCCCAGCATAATCACACCACAGCCAACCATGATCCTAAATGACCAAAACATCGGGCCTACTTGAGGGAACGAATCTTTAACGGCTTGCTGAATTTGTGCTTCAGTTGCATCCACTACATTTGGTGTATAACGCTTTAACAATAAGCCGTAGCCTAAATCAGCTTTGAGGGTGTCAAACTTAGCAATATTCTCAGCTGAGTCATCACCACTGCGCAGTTTTTCAAGGTATTTATAAGCGATCATACCGTTACGAATACGCACTTCGTGTTGTTTTTCTAAATCATTAATGCCGATGACTTGCTCATCTAGCGAGCGGGTCGCTATTAAGCCTAGTGCATACGGGATTTTAACGGCAGCATGGGTCACTTGTTTATCGGAATCAGGGATCCCAACTAACGTAAACGCAGCGGGTGCTTCCTCGGTGTGCCATTCAGCTTCAATGGTTGCCAGTTTTACTTTTTGTACTTCACCGACTTCATAGCCTGATTCATCGCCAAGTAAAATAACACACAATACTGAGGCTAAACCAAAGCCGCTAGCGACTGAAAAAGAGCGTTTTGCAAAAGCGAGATCACGGCCCTTAAGGATATACCAACTACTGATCCCCAATACGAACATGGATGCGGCAACATAGCCCGCAGACACAGTATGAATAAACTTAACTTGTGCGACAGGGTTAAACACAAGCTCGGCAAAACTCGTCATTTCCATGCGCATAGTTTGATAGTTAAATTCAGCACCGACAGGGTTTTGCATCCAACCATTAGCGACTAATATCCACAGCGCAGACATATTAGTACCAATAGCCATTAAAAAGGTTGCACCTAAATGCTGGCGTTTACTGAGCCGCTCCCAGCCTAAAAAGAACATACCCACAAAGGTCGATTCTAAAAAGAATGCCATTAACCCTTCTATCGCAAGGGGAGCGCCAAATACATCGCCCACATAATGAGAGTAATAAGACCAGTTAGTACCAAATTCAAACTCCATGGTAAGGCCTGTGGCTACACCAATGGCGAAGTTAATGCCAAATAGTTTACCCCAAAACTTGGTCATATCACGGTAGATTTCTCGGCCGGTCATTACATAAACCGACTCCATGATCACTAAAATCCAGGTCATACCTAGAGTCAGTGGTACAAATAAAAAGTGAAACAGGGCGGTGACAGCAAACTGTAATCGCGATAGATCCACAAAGGTTTCATCTATCATTTTTTATAGCTCCTTGTATGTGCGGGCGAGTCACAAAACAAATAAAGTAAGCAAAAGTTAGTTAATTAAGTTTCAGTAATTATTGAAACTTTATGCATTATTCTCTTTTGGTTAATTATTGTCAATCACAACATGGATAAATATTACCCCATTATGATTAATGCGACGCTTTTTAATCGGCTTTAGTTAGTGAAACACAGAGCTTAACTATTTACCAATATATGTTTGAAAAACAGGCAAATAGTTCTGATTGTATCAGTAAAGGTACGTTGCTGAAGGTTTCTCTAATTTATTCAGGGTGTGTCATTTAATCGCGCAGTAAAACAAGCTAGACTACTGCCTATGACCGTCTTGTTGACTTGTGAATAAAAAACAGCCATGAATAAAGATAAACAGCCACTACGTATAGCGATTGTAGTTGGAGAGCTCTCTGGTGATATTTTAGGTGAAGGCCTAATTAAAGCATTGAAACAGCGCTACCCTGATGCCATTTTTGAAGGTATTGCAGGGCCGAAAATGCAGGCGCAAGGCTGTAGTAGCTTATTTGATATGGAAGAGTTAGCTGTAATGGGCTTAGTGGAAGTGCTAGGCCGATTACCGCGGTTATTAAAAATTCGCAAGCAACTAGTCCAACACTTTATTGATAACCCGCCAGACGTTTATATAGGTATTGATGCACCTGACTTTAATTTACGGGTTGAAAAGCCGTTAAAAGATGCTGGGATTAAAACGATTCAATATGTAAGTCCATCAGTGTGGGCATGGCGAGAAAAACGTATCCACAAAATCAGCGCTGCAACCAATATGGTGCTGGCTTTATTACCGTTTGAAAAAGCATTTTACGATAAACATAATGTGCCATGTACTTTTGTTGGCCATACACTGGCTGATGATATTGCCCTTGAGCATGACGACAGCGCAGCGCGTCAACAATTGGGTTTAAGCCTTGATGATAAAGTACTGGCATTATTGCCAGGTAGTCGAGGCTCAGAAGTAGGGTTGCTTAGTGAAACTTACCTTAAAACAGCGGCCGGGCTACAAGCTAAAAATCCTGATTTAAAAATAGTGGTGCCATTAGTAAATGAGCAACGCAAAGCACAATTTAGTGCTATTTTGGCAGCTACAGCGCCACAACTAAATATTCAGTTGTTGGATGGGCAATCGAACCTTGCAATGCAAGCGGCAGATGTGATTTTAATTGCATCAGGTACCGCGACCCTGGAAGGGATGCTTTATAAAAAACCTATGGTGGTTGGCTATAAAATAAAAGCCCTAAGTTATTGGATTTTTAAAAGTTTATTCACTTTTAATATTAAATACTTTTCGTTACCAAACTTATTAGCTGACGAAGAGCTAGTGCCTGAATTTATGCAGCATGATTGCAGCGTTGAAAACCTAACGAACGCCCTTGAACCAATGCTAAATAGTGATAATCGCGAGTTAAAAGCGCGTTTTTTAGCCATTCACCAGCAAATACGCTTAAATGCTAGTGAGCAAGCAGCCACTGCTGTTGCGGAGATTATAGATGCAAATTGAACGACCTAACCTCAGCTTTATCGCTGGCGTTGATGAAGTCGGCCGTGGGCCATTAGTTGGCGATGTAGTGACCGCTGCGGTGATCCTCGATCCAGCTAAACCGATAGCTGGTCTTGCGGATTCAAAAAAGTTAACCGATAAAAAACGCCAAGCACTAGCAATTGAGATCAAAGAAAAAGCGCTGTGTTGGTCCATTGGCCGATGTAGCCCCACAGAAATCGACGAGTTAAATATTCTCCATGCCACTATGCTGGCAATGACTCGTGCGGTTGAAGGCTTAAGTACCACCCCTGAGTTTGTATTTGTCGATGGCAATCGCCTACCTGCGCTCAGTATGCCGGCACAAGCCGTAATAAAAGGCGACAGTCTAGTGGCAGAGATCTCAGCAGCATCCATTATTGCTAAAGTTGCCCGTGATGATGAAATGATTGAACTTGATAAACGCTATCCAGAATATGGTTTTGCAGGTCATAAAGGCTACCCAACCAAGGCACATTTTGCTGCTCTTGAGCAGTACGGCGCCATTAGTGAACATCGTAAAAGCTTTAAACCAGTACAACGTGTACTGGCGATGCAGGAGAAGTAATGGCAGCTCCAGATTTTGTGCATTTACGGGTACATTCAGACTTTTCAATGGTCGATGGTTTAGCGAAAACTAAACCGATTGTCGCCAAAGCGCAGGAATTACAATTACCGGCATTGGCCATTACCGACCAAATGAACTTATGTGGTTTAGTGCGCTTTTACGACACCGCTCATAATGCGGGTATTAAACCAATTGTTGGTGCTGATTTTTGGTTACACAGCCCAGAGTTTCCAGAAGGGCCTTGTCGGTTAGTTATTTTAGCTAAAGATAATGTCGGTTATAAAAATCTTACCCTTTTAATCTCTAAAGCGTATCAACGTGGGCATTTATTTCATCGCCCTGTTATTGAACGAGATTGGTTAGTTGAGCACAAAGAAGGGCTTATTTTACTCTCTGGTGCCAAAGATGGCGATTTAGGTAAAGCGCTATTAAAAGGCAACCCAGCCACAGTTGAGTCGGTGGTTAGTTTTTATAAACAGCATTTTAGTGATAACTACTATATTGAGTTGATACGTACTAAGCGTACACAAGAAGAAGACTATTTACACTTAGCGGTTGAGCTTGCAACCGTTAAGCAATTGCCAGTGGTGGCTACCAACGAAGTGGTATTTTTGAAGCCTGAAAACTTCGAGGCCCACGAAATACGCGTAGCAATATTTGACGGCTATACGCTTGATGATAAACGCCGACCAAAGCGCTTCTCTGAAGAGCAGTACTTAAAAACCCCAGCACAAATGGCTGAGCTGTTTAGTGATATCCCAGAAGCGCTGCAAAACAGTGTGGAAATCGCCAAACGCTGTAATGTGACGGTGCAGCTTGGTACGTATTTCTTACCAGATTACCCAACCGGCTCATTAAAAATTGAAGACTTCTTGGTGAAAGTATCCCGAGACGGTCTTGAAGAGCGCCTACAGTTTTTATTCCCTGATGAAGCTGACCGAGCAGAAAAACGTGTTGAATACGACGAGCGTTTACAAATCGAGCTCGATGTAATTAACCAAATGGGTTTCCCTGGTTACTTCTTGATCGTAATGGAGTTCATCCAGTGGAGTAAAGATAACAATATTCCAGTTGGGCCAGGGCGTGGTTCAGGTGCGGGTTCGTTAGTGGCGTACGCGCTGAAAATTACCGATCTTGATCCGCTTGAATTTGATTTACTTTTCGAGCGCTTCTTGAACCCTGAACGTGTATCAATGCCGGATTTCGACGTCGATTTCTGTATGGATAGACGCGATGAAGTAATCGATCACGTATCGGCTCTATATGGACGAGACGCGGTATCACAGATCATTACTTTTGGTACTATGGCAGCAAAAGCGGTAATACGCGATGTTGGCCGAGTACTTGGCCACCCGTACGGATTTGTTGACCGTATATCAAAACTGATCCCAGGCGATCCCGGCATGACGTTGGCAAAAGCGTTTGATGTTGAGCCACGCCTGCAAGAAGCTTACGATGGCGATACAGAAGTAAAAGACTTAATCGATATGTGTCGCATCCTTGAAGGCTGTACACGTAACGCTGGTAAACATGCCGGTGGTGTGGTTATTTCACCGACTACAATTACTGATTTTGCCGCCCTGTATTGTGACGATGAAGGTAAGTTTCCGGTTACTCAGTTTGATAAAAATGACGTAGAGACCGCCGGATTAGTAAAGTTTGACTTCTTAGGTCTGCGAACCCTGACCATTTTGCAATGGGCAGTTGATATGACTAATGAGCGCTTAACCCGAGAGGGCAAAGAGTCAATAGATATCAACACCATTCCACTGAATGATAAAAAGAGTATAGAGCTGCTATTAAGAGCAGAAACTACCGCGGTATTCCAACTTGAATCCCGTGGTATGAAAGACTTAGTAAGGCGCTTAAAGCCCGATTGCTTTGAAGATATGATCGCCTTGGTAGCCTTGTTTCGTCCCGGGCCATTGCAGTCAGGCATGGTAGATAACTTTATCGACCGAAAACTTGGTCGCGAAGAAATTTCTTATCCAGATGCACAATATCAACACGAAAGCTTAAAGCCTATTTTGGAGCCGACTTACGGCATTATCTTGTATCAAGAACAAGTAATGCAAATTGCTCAGGTACTGGCTGGTTACACCCTAGGTGGCGCCGATATGTTACGTCGTGCAATGGGTAAGAAAAAGCCAGAAGAGATGGCAAAACAGCGTTCAACATTTGAAGATGGTGCGCGAAATAACGGCATTGACGGCGAACTGGCGATTAAAATCTTCGACTTGGTAGAGAAGTTCGCAGGCTACGGTTTCAATAAATCGCACTCCGCAGCCTATGCGTTAGTATCGTACCAAACGCTGTGGATGAAAACCCATTATCCTGCTGAATTTATGGCGGCGGTGATGTCGGCTGATATGGATAACACTGAAAAAATCGTCACCTTGGTTGATGAATGTGAGAATATGAAACTCACTTTATTACCGCCTGATGTAAATGCCGGTGCCTATAAGTTTACAGTAAACCTCAAGGGTGAAATTGTTTATGGTATTGGTGCTATCAAAGGCGTGGGTGAAGCGCCTGTAGATGCAATTTTAGAAGCGCGAAGTAACGGTGGGCCATTTAAAGACCTATTCGATTTTTGTGCGCGGGTAGATTTAAAACGTATCAATAAACGCGTAACCGAAAAACTTATTTACGCCGGTGCGCTTGATCAACTCGGTCCCGAGAAAACGCAACCAGCGCGTGCTACGTTATTGGCAAGCTTAAAAGACGCCATGAAAGCGGCTGATCAGCATCATAAAGCAGAGTCGTTAGGGCAAACTGATTTATTTGGTTTATTAGCGACAGAGCCGGATGAAGTCGAGCAAGCATTTATAAAAGCCACGCCACTGACTGATAACCAATGGCTTGATGGGGAAAAAGAAACCTTAGGCTTATATTTAACCGGGCACCCAATAAATCAGTATCGTAAAGAGCTGAAATATTACACCAGTGGTAAATTAGTGGATTTACAGCCAACTAATCGTGATGTGCAATCAACCGCTGCAGGCCTTGTTATAGCTGCACGTACACTAGTAAATAAAAAGGGAAATCGTTGGGGGCTTGTAACTTTAGATGACAAGAGTGCCCGTATTGATGTACGCTTATTCCCAGAACAGTTTGAAATGTACCAAGATATGCTGCAAATCAACAATATCTTGGTAATATCTGGACAGGTCAGCTTTGATAACTTCTCCGGTGGTATTACAATGACCGCCAGAGACATATGCACCATCGCGCAAGCGCGCGAAAAACGTATTAAAGCGATTAAAATGACGCTAAATATGGTGCAAATCGAAGCCAACTTCTTCGATAAATTACAAAAAGTACTCGAACCTTATAAGTTTGGTACTTGTCCGATTAAGGTTTACTATCAGCGTCCAGATGCGTTGGCACAGTTAACCCTCGGGACAGAATGGTGTGTTACGCCTAGTGATGACTTAATTCATAAGTTATCGTTAATGGCGGCGCAAGATGTAGAACTAGAATTTAACTAATTAGGTAGTTTAGAGCATGAGCCTCAATTATCTTGATTTTGAGCTTCCAATCGCAGAGTTAGAAGCAAAAATTGAAGAGTTACAAAATATAAGCCGCGCTGGCGATTTAGACCTTGAGTTAGAAGAGGAAGTCAGTCGATTAAAAGAGAAAAGCGCTAAAATGAAAGAGGAAATATTCTCTAAATTAGGTGCTTGGCAGGTTTCTCAGTTAGCCCGTCATCCGTTGCGTCCTTATACTCGAGATTATATCGAGCGTATTTTCACGGAATTTGACGAGTTTGCTGGCGATCGTACTTTTGCGAATGATCCGGCAATTTTAGGCGGTGTTGCACGCTTTGAAGGTCAACCAGTGATGGTTATTGGCCAACAAAAAGGCCGTGACACAGCTGAAAAAATTAAACGCAACTTTGGTATGCCAAAGCCTGAAGGTTACCGTAAAGCATTACGCTTAATGGAAATGGCAGAGCGTTTTAAAATGCCAATTATGACCTTTATCGACACCCCAGGTGCATACCCTGGTGTTGGCGCTGAAGAGCGAGGCCAATCTGAAGCAATCGCACGTAACCTTAAAGTGATGGCAGCATTAAAAGTGCCAACAATTTGTACGGTTATTGGTGAAGGTGGCTCAGGTGGCGCTCTAGCCATTGGTGTAGGTGATCGCGTTAACATGTTGCAGTACAGTACTTACTCGGTGATTTCACCAGAAGGTTGTGCATCAATTTTGTGGAAGAGCGCTGATAAAGCCCCTCTTGCTGCAGAAGCGATGGGTGTAACCGCTGAGCGTGTTAAAGAGCTTGATTTGATCAACAGCTTAGTTGAAGAGCCATTAGGTGGCGCACACCGTAACTACGAAGGTATGGCGCGTAACCTGAAAAATCAACTTAAGCGCGATTTAGCTGATTTACAAGCTCTGTCACTGGATGAGATGCTTGATCAACGCTATAAACGTTTAATGTCGTTTGGCTATTGTTAAGATAAACAAAACAACCAAATTGATGAAAAAAAGCCGCTATTGCGGCTTTTTTGTTTTAGAATGCTTTGGAGCTTGGAGCACTACTAAATTTAAGTTGATGGTTACTCATGCAAACAACATCGTTATACCAACAAGTAAAAAATGCCATTACGCCTTATACCGATGAGCACAAAACCGCATTTACGGTAGCGCTCTCTGGTGGTGTGGATTCGGTGGTATTACTGCATATAATGAATGCGCTAAAAGCTGAAATACCGCAACTGCAATTAAGCGCAGTTTATGTTAATCATGGTTTAAGTCAGTATGGCGACGATTGGCAGCATTTTTGCGAAAAACTATGTGCAATAGTAAAAGTTCCTTTTTACTCGGCTCATGTAAAAATCACCAATAAATCACGCACGAGTCTAGAAGAGCTCGCCCGCGATGCTCGGTATCAGGCACTTGATCAGCATAGCCCAAGCGGCAGTATTATTTTGCTAGGGCAGCACTTAAATGATCAACTAGAAACGTTCTTATTGAGACTAAAACGGGGCTCAGGATTACAAGGCTTAGCATCGATGCGGCAAACTCGCACCTTGAGTTCTGGGCGAGAATGTTTAAGGCCACTGCTGAACACCACACGACACAGTATTGAACAATTTGCTACCGAGTTTAAGCTTGATCATATTACCGATGATTCAAATACGGATGAGCGCTTTGATCGCAACTTTATTCGTCAGCAAATAGTGCCTCTATTAAGTGAACGATTTACCGGCTTTGAGAAAAGCGCAGCGCGTAGTGTTAACCTTCTTCAACAGCAGCAAGATGTACTTGATGAATACACTCAGTTAGATTTAAGGCAATGCCAAAACACCCAGCAAGGGTTAAGTTGTTTACAGCTAGCAAATTTTAGCGCTGCGCGCCAAGCAAATGTTTTGCGTTGTTGGCTTGGACAATTTACGACGCTTATGCCATCACAACAACAAACTCAGCAAATACTTACACAAGGTTTAACAGCAAAAGCTGATGCGCAGCTACTTATTCAGTTAACGGATGGGCAAGTTCGCCGGCATCAAAAATTTTTATATTTTGTACGTGAAACAACCGTTCCTGACAGCCAATCACTAACTGCTCAAAACCAGTTACTTTCAGATGGTCGTACCCTAATACAATTATCAGGTATAGGAGTTAGAAAACCATTGCTTGATGAACACGTTTCTGTCCAGTTTAATTGTCCACAGGCACGTATTAAACCGCTTAAAAAACCGGGTCACAACAGCATTAAACATTGGTTTAAAGATGCAAAAGTAGCGCCATGGTTACGTGCTAATGTGCCACTTATTTTTTATAATGAGCAATTAGTTTATGTCGTAGGGCATTTTATAAGTGCAGAACACGCCGATGAAAAAGGTATATTTTGGGAGATAAAAACATGACAACGTCACAGCCACATGTTGGTTTATCACTAGTCAATAAAGCACCGTTAGGGCTAATAGTTACAGCCGTTATAGCGGGCATTGCCACGGTAATGTTTGAGCTTGCGCTATTAACGTTAGCGTATTCGGTTTTAGGTGGTTTGGTGTGTGCAATTATTTTAATTGCGTACTGGTTAGGTAAAGGTGGACTATTTTTTATTGTTGGGGTGAGTATTCCATTATTAATGGTCATTGTTGTACCACTAACCAGCATGGCTGCTTTGTTATACCTAATTAGTGGTTTCTTTTTTGGTTTTTGCTTAGCACTATTAGGTTATAAGTTATTAGCCAAGTCAGATAATTAGTATAATTATAAAAGAAAGCCTAGTGGGGGAACTAGGCTTACCTTTAATTAATACGCTTTAGCGCAGTTACGCCCTGATGCTTTGGCCTTGTATAAACCTTTATCGGCGCGGGCAAAAATCTCATTCTCACAATCTTTGCTGTTTGCCAAAGTAAATCCAATGCTGGTGGTGACTTCATATTGTTTCATTAAACTTGACTGAGTCACTAACTGCATTACTCGCTGAGCAATCACTTTATTTGTGGTAAATTCAGGATCATCGATTAATACTGCAAACTCATCACCACCAAAACGAAATACAGAATCAGTCCCGCGAATACTACTGCATAAAACGTTGGCAAACTCTTGTAATACGTCATCGCCAATTTTATGACCGTAGCTATCATTAACTTGTTTAAAGTTATCTAAATCTAACAACATTAGACTAAATGGACGATGATGGCGGCGAAAACGCTCTAATTTCTGAGCCAAAATAGCATCAAACTGACTACGATTATTAAGTCCTGTTAAAGTGTCTTTAGTAGCTAGCTTTAGCACGCGGCTATACATTAATGCATTACGTAATGGATAAACCAATACGCTGTGTAAGCCAACTAACTTTTGCTTGATACTTCCCGAAAGCGGGTATTGGCAAAAATAGATCAGCTGCCCTAAATGTTCATTATTTATGTCTAAATTAAATGAATATGGCGGTTTACTATTATCACTATTAGGGATTTGTGCCACTCCAAGAGACGACTGAAACTGCAAGCCTGAAAAATTTATGATTTGTTTTGCATGCTCAGCATAAATCGTTAATAGCTCTTCTATATTTAACGTTGTTTGCAGTTTTTCGAGCAAACTATGAATAGCAGCAGGTTCATTATTACGGTAATGCTCTGCCGAAAACGGCAGAAACTCGCCACGTGCCGAGATGCGCTGCGTCAAAATATGGACATTTTCCATGGTTTTCTCCCCCTAGGAGTTTGTTATTACTTTTCTAAGCGATTTTTGTGCCACTATTCCAAACTGGCTGAAAAACAGATAGTTGCTATAGTTAACTCTTAAGTAGCTAAAATTTTGACGGTATGGCAACAGTATAAATAGGAGGTTTATTTGCAAAGTGTATTGGCTCAAATATTTGGCTTATTACTGGCTGCTGTGGTGCTGGTATGGTTATTTAAGCGCATTGGCTTACCGCCGATCCTCGCCTACCTTGCTACTGGCTTATTAGCGGGTAGTCATGGCATTGGCTGGATGGCGCAAAGTCATGAAATACATTTTGTAGCTGAGCTTGGTATTGTATTTTTATTATTTAGTTTAGGGCTGGAGTTTTCTGTTGGCCGCTTAATGGCAATGCGCAATATTGTATTTGGCTTGGGCACGTTGCAAGTAATTGTCACAAGTATTGTGTTTATGCTGATTTTATTGTTGATGGATTTGTCTTTGTTGAGCAGTTTCACTATTGCGACATTAATGGCGCTGTCATCAACAGCGGTGGTGGTTAAATTACTTAAAGAAACCGGCGAACTTAAACAGCGGCGAGGGCAGCTCGCTATCGGAATGTTATTATTTCAAGATATTGCGGTGGTGCCGTTACTGATTACTTTACCTTTACTGGCCCAAAGCAGTGATACTGAAGGCATTGCCTGGGCCCTGACTTTCGCTTTAACTAAAGGCGCATTTGTATGTTTGTTGTTATGGATGATAGGCAAGTGGGTATTGCCAAAAGTCTTTAGCGAAGTTGCATTAATGCGCACCGATGAATTGTTTGTTTTGACCACCTTAGTGGTTGCCTTATTTGCCGCAGGCTTAACGTATTTATTTGGCTTATCGATGGCGCTGGGCGCATTTTTAGCAGGAATGATGCTCGGCGAAAGCCAGTACCGACATCAATTAGAAGCTGATATTCGACCATTTCGCGATATTTTAATGGGCCTATTTTTTGTCACTGTCGGTATGCAGCTCGATATTTTATATGTGTTTGGCGTATGGTATTGGATAGTGGCTGCATTAGCGCTAATGCTAGTATTAAAAATTGGTGTTATTACTTTTTTAGCGCAACTGATGGGCGAGCGAAAACAAGATGCAATTGCAGCAGGCATCATGCTATGGCAAATGGGCGAGTTTGGTTTTGTATTAATTGCGCTTGCTACTAAACACCAATTATTAGCTTTAGATCACGCCTCATTTTTAATTGCTATTGCAGTCATGTCGATGGGCTTAACGCCTTATTTAATAGAATCGACGCCTTGGTTATTAAAACAACTTGGGGTATTAAAAAATCCCAACGGTGAGTGGCAGCAACAGCCTAACAGTAGCACCTTGTATCAAAACCATGTAGTGATCTGTGGGTTCTCTCGGGTTGGGCAAACTATTGCGCGGTTTTTAAAGCCAGAAGCAATAGAGTACGTTGCTGTTGAAAGTAACCCAATACTAGTTCAAGAGGCCAAAGCAGCTGGAGAGCCCGTTATTTTTGGTCATGTAAAACAAAAAGATATTTTAAAATCAGCAGGAGTCGAACGAGCTCGACTAGTGATCATTACTTTCACCGATTTTGAACATGCGCAAATCGTGATCGATGCGATAAAGCAAATAGCTCCTGACGTGAAAATACTGGTACGCATGCGCGATGATAGTCATCTCGAAGCACTCAAAGAGCTTGGCGTGACTGAGGTGGTGCCAGAAACACTGGAAGCGAGCTTAATGTTAGTGTCGCACGTGTTGTCTATGTCGGGCGTGCCGATGTCGCGTATTGTTAGGCGGGTTAGCAAAGAGCGGCGTAACCGTTACCAATTTTTACATGGTTTTTTTGCTGGAGATCAATTTGATAGTGAAGAAAACAACGCCGAGCGGCTTGAGTATTTACACGTTATGGCACTGCCAGAAAACGCCTTTGCGGTTGCTAAAAATATTAATGAATTAAATCTCGAAAAACGTAAAGTATCAGTGCGAGCATTACGACGCAAAGACCGTGAAATTGATAGTCCATCGCTGCACACTGTTTTACTCGCCGGAGATATTCTTGTACTACAAGGTAAACCCCGACGAGTAGAGCGGGTAGAGTGCTATTTACTCGATGGTACGGATTAGTGAATAGTTAACTGTTAATCGAGCTCTAAAAATTCGCGTATCTGTGGCAGTTTCTCTAAACCATCTTTATAACCAATTTCAATCAAATGCTGGGTATAGCGTTTTTCAAACAATAAGTAACTGGTTAAACTCGATTGAGAACGTTTTTTAACCCCGATCATGCGCAGTAATATTTTAATGGCTAAAGGCATATCACTGTAATAGTTTGCAGCAATGGCATTAAAGTTTTCTGATGGATTGATCACAAAACTTTGTATTTGCTTTAATTCTTGGTGTTTATCACGCCCAGGTAACAAACCTAAAGTTCGGTTAATTCGTTCAAGGCGCTCAAGATCTGACTGTAAGGTGTCGGTAAACACACTGTCGAGCAAATGGCCCGCAATCGAGGATAACCCTGGGAAGTGAGGTAGATAACCCGGCGGATGAGCTTCTTTGGGCTGATCAACACCGATAATAAATATTTTTTCAGCGCCTAAATGGACACATGGACTCAGAGGCGATAATTGGTGAATAGAGCCATCACCAAAGTAGTGGTTGTATACATTTACGCTCGGAAACACCATAGGAATTGCACTGGACGCCATTAAATGTTCAACGTTAATACGTGCCGCTTGGCCTTCGCGTTTAGCGCGCCGCCAAGGTGACTGTGTATTAGATTGAAAAAACGCCACAGAATCACCCGTGGTATAGCTTGATGCGGTGATTGACAGCGCATCTAAATAATTACGGTGTAAATTACGCTCAATGCGAGTTAAATCTAAAATTTCATTAAGTAAATTACGTAAAGGCTGATTATTCAACAAGCTCGCTGGTGGATGATTAATATGTTCAGATTGAAAACTAGTCAGCATGTTACGCATTAAATGGCCAAACACGCTGATAAAATCACTTTTATATACCATTGACGTAGAAAAGTTTTTCCAAACAGATTCCAGTTTACGTACCGCCAAATGGGTGCATGAAGCATAGCTTGCTAGCGCGGCTGAATTGATCGCTCCGGCAGATGTACCATTAATAATAGTAAATGGCAGCGGGGCGGTACGCGGCATACTTTGCGCGAGCGCTTTAAGAACCCCAACTTGGTAAGCGGCACGTGCACCACCACCGGTCAGTAACAGAGCAACTTTAGGTTTGTTTTTATCGATTTGCTTGATTTTCATAGTTGAGTTTCGTCGTTGCAATTAAGCGGTTAAGCGTCTTTACTTTATTTATTAACTGTAAGTCTTTAAGCTAGAAGAATCAAAGGATACCTTAGCTACGTTAATAATTATTAGTGTAGGCTATGAATTAAATCCATTTAGGGTACTCTTACTGTTATCGCATTTTAATATTTATGGAGTTCGTATGTCAGATCAACCATCAGCGTCAGATGTTCAAAAACGTCCACCGAATAATAACCTTTTATTTGCAGGCATCATTTTAATTATTATCATTATTGCTGCAGCGTTTGTGTTATTAAACTCAAGTGATGAGTCACAAACAGCAACCGAAGTTGAGCAACCCGTAGCAGAGCGCCCCATGATGGAGCTAAAACCAGAGAACGATCCGGTTGTTAATGCCCCATCTGTTAATCCTGAAAAGCCTGCTGATTTAGCCGTGCCAACACCACGCCCAGTAGAGCCTGAGCCGCAAGTAGAACCACTACCTACTCTTGATGAAAGCGATCCTGTCGTTGTTGCTAAGTTAGACGAATACTTAGGTGATGCAGCTATGAGTTTGGTTATAAACGACGATGTTATTCGTCGCGGTGTGGTATTTATAGATAATCTTGCCAAAGGTAAAATTGCCCAAAAACACACTCCTGTTATTAAGTTAGAAGAAGGCTTTAGTGTAGTAGAGGGTGATATTCTTACCATTGATCCAAACAGCTATGAGCGTTATACCCCTTATGTAAAAATCTTTACTAGCATGAGTGCAGCACAAATCGTACGTTTATACGATGAGTACAAACCACTTATCAATGATGCGTATACAGAAATTGGCTATCAAGGTGATGCGTTTAATCAAACACTTACTGACGCCATAGAATTGCTGCTAGATACCCCAGAGCCAAAAGGGGATATGCCACTGTTACGTGATTCAGTAACTTATCAATATGCTTACTCAGAATGGGAACGCCTACCGGCGGCACAAAAACAACTGCTACGCATGGGCCCTGAAAACATGAAAAAAATAAAAGCTGTACTACGCAACGTAAAAAAAGAGTTAGATAATCAATAATCTTACTTAAATCGTTTAAAAAACAGTGCGATTGTATGTTTAACATGCAATCGCACTTTCTTTTTGTGTTTCCCCTTGAATAACACAGCAAAAGTAGAGATAATCTCTCCCGCGCCAACCAAGGCCCTCAATGGTAGTCTTATTGGTCCTCTCGCAACACTAGCAGGCGAACCTGGTCAGGCCCGGAAGGGAGCAGCCACAGTTTGTGACGTGTGTGCCGAGATGTGGCTGGTAAGACTGCCACCCAAATTCCTCATTTGGGTGTTGTAAATTTCCCTTTTAAATTATCTAAAAATCACCAATACTACGTTCTCACAATGCGCTTTTTGGTGAATTCTCATCAAAATTGTAATGGCATTATTTTTTAATCAAATAGACGTGCTTTTTCATCATACTTTTGGCGTGAAGCGAACATTGATAAAGTTTAAAATATTTTACTTAAGGGGCTCACTACGCAATTTGCTCCTTGCTGTAAAACATGAGTATATATTTGTGTTGTTTTGACATCAGAATGGCCAAGCTGAGCTTGAACTGTTCTGATATCGGCGCCACTTTGCAATAGATGCGTTGCAAATGAATGACGCAAGGTATGCGGTGTTATTATTTTTGTTAATCCCGATTTTTGAACTGCTTTCTTTACTTCTTTTCTTATGCACGAGTGATGAAAATGATGTCGTCTTATTTCACCACTTTGAGGATCTGTACTTAATATATGAGAGGGAAATAAATACTGCCACGCAAGTGATTTTGCGGCGCAAGGATATTTTTTTGTTAAAGCATATGGCATCCATACGCCAGCATAATCGGTATTCTTTAAATCAAGTTTTAAATAGTCATCAACGTTTAAAATTTGAGTTCTCAGCATAGGAATTAGCTCTGTGGCCAACGTAACAATACGGTGTTTATTGCCTTTGCCATTCCATACTTGAATACATTTATAATCAAAATCAATATCTTTCACTCTTAATTGCACAGCTTCCATTACTCTTAAACCACTTCCATACATAAGGGCAGCAATTAAATAATAGCGTTTATTTAAATGAGCCATTAATATTTTGACTTCTTCTGGGGTCATCACGACAGGCAGTTTTGCTTGTTTTTTACTGCGAGCAAAATTTAAGTTTAACGACAGCTCATTTTTTATTATGTGCTTATATAAAAATGACAATGAATTGAGAGCCGTTGCTTGCGTACGCGGTGCAACGTTTTGCTTTAACACTAAGTGTTCTAGATAGCGTTCGACTTCATTGTCTCCCATTGAGGCCGGGTGGCGCTTATCATGAAAATGGATATAAGATGCAATCCATCTCAGGTAGGTGTCCACGGTACGTAATGAATACTGACGTACCAACATATAATCAGCGATATAATTTAAAAATGGGGAGCGCGTTTTCATGTCATCACCAATAGTCATGCTGTATATGTGTACAGTGTAGTTGTTTGGCTCCCATATTCAAGAAAATGAGCGACGAGCGCATTTTCTTTTTTCTGAATATCTTTAGGAACAATAAAAAATTATAGCTGGCAATACATTACGTTATTTGTTAAAAATATACTTATTGTATACATGAGCGTGACATCGGCAGAAATATGCGCGTCGCGCGCACTATAAAATTGTTGAACTAAGCCGCTACGCGGAGATCCTATTCTGACCAGTTGAGCCACACTTACCTTGGGGTTATCCCATAACTTGGAGGTAAGTCATGAATACACTCATTGAACAAGTCAAAACAGAAATAACCTATCGAGGTTATTCACAAAGTACATGTAAAAGCTACTGTGAACATTTACTAAAACTCAGTTATTATTTTAATAAACCGCTCGATTCGATTACTGATGACGAGCTTAACGCCTTTTTTAACGATCCCGCTATCCGTAAACTTTCTAGAGCAAGCCAAAAGTACAGATAAACAGCATTTGGTTCTTGTTTAAGAATATTTTACATCGCCCACTGAACTTAGATATTGCACTGCCAAAAGCGAAATTGCGCGCACCCACGTATTTATCGCGTGATGATATGCAGCGGCTTATAGAAAGTTGCACTGACATGCGATTGAAAACGTTAATAGCGGTGTGTTATGGCTGTGGTTTACGTATTAACGAACTGCTACGCATTAAAGTGCAAGACATCGATGGACAGCGTAAAACTATTTTAATTGAACAAGGTAAAGGGGATAAATCACGTTACGTAGTTGTATCAGACAGTGTGCTGAATCAATTACGTTGTTACTGGAAAATGTATCACCCAACGGGTTGGATGTTTTACTCGCGATTGTTAATGGATAAACCGATGTCAGCATCGACCTTCAGGAAGCCATTGAGAAAACACGCACAAGCGTGTGGTTTAAAACACTGTAATCCACATGCACTACGCCATGCTTATGCAACACATCAACTTGAATCAGGTATGCCACTTCATCAACTGCAACATCAGCTTGGGCACAGTCATATTAAAACCACGCAAAGTTACTTACATTGGTTACCTGAATTAGGGCATGGCGGCATTGATTTACTTGCGAGTTGGAGTCAACAATGAGCGCTTTACACCTAGCTGATATTTTAAATTTAGGCCTTGGTGATTATCGGCAACATCATACGATGAGCTATCAGCAGCTACGTGTCTGTCAGCACCTTCAATCATGCAGAACGGGTCAGCTCGGTTATCAAGCATGGCAATGTGATAGCTGTGGTGAGTCGCAAAAGATTGGGTGTAGTTGTCGAGATCGTCACTGTCCACGTTGCCAAGGCATGGCCACGGCTAAATGGGTGCAAAAACAGCAGGAAGATTTATTACCGTGTCGGTATTTCCACCTTGTTTTTACGCTCCCTCATGAGTTGAATATCATTGCTCACTATAACCCAAACGCGTTGTATCAGTGTTTATTTAAAGCGACATGGCAAACGCTGAGCAAATTTGCGAAACGAAAAAGACATGGCCAGTTAGGCATGACAAGCGTACTGCATACATGGGGGCAGAACTTAAGTCAGCATATCCACTTGCATTGTTTGATACCCGCAGGTGCGCTTGATAAAGCACACTGGCATGAAATAGAAAAAGGCTATTTATACCCTGTAAAAGCGTTATCAACAGTTTTTAGGGGAAAAATGCTCACGGCGCTGAATGAATGCGATAGTTCAGTCGCGAAGATAAACACGCCAACCAAATGGTGCGTGTATAGTAAAGCCTGTTTAACGTACAGTGAAAAGCTAGTTAGTTACCTTGCTCGTTATACCCGAAAAGGCGTGATGTCAGAATCACGTTTGGTGACAGCGAATGAACAATCTGTGAGTTTTAAATACCGAGATTATGCAGATAACAACCGCGATAAAGTAATGACACTGAGCTGTGATGAATTTTTACGGCGCTACTTACAGCATGTACTGCCCAAAGGATTTATGCGTATTCGCCACTATGGATTTTTAGCCAATGCATGTCGCAAGCGAAAGTTAGCGCTGATAAGGGCTCACGCGCGACACACATATAAACTGGTGAAACCAAAGGCAGAAAAAGAACCATTGATACCGCAATGGCCTTGCCAGCGGTGTAAGGTTGGCATATTACGATTTATTGGAGTGATAACCTCAGATATTGCGACGAATGAAATAGTTCGAACGAGTTAGCGGCCTAGCTTGCTGCATCAAATCAACTAGTTAACCTGCTTAACTGTTCAGGTCAGTGGCGACTGTGCGTACAAAAAATATAATTGCTTAACGGTTAAACATTAGGTTTAATGGATACATAATAAACGCTGAGTAACGCAGGGACAGCTTAGATACGACAGGCACGCCAATTAAATTGGCTTGATATAGCTTAGGTCATAAAAAGCAAATACCCATAGCATAAACAACACCAACTCTGACACACCGAGCAGGTAGCACCTCAGTCCAACAAGCGATTATGCAACACAAACTGCGTGTCGCATAAATACTAAAATGTTAGTTGCCGCAACTTGTTCGTTAATATTTATTTGTTAAACGTGCGGTATTTCACATCAAAGGACTGGTGTTTATTTCCTTCCTTTGTTGTGGCAAACAATCGTTTTTATAAAGTCGTTTTACGCTTTTGGCTACCCAGTTTTCGCCTTAACTTTGTAAGGTAAATTCAATCAGCAAATGTGTTTAAGGCTCAAAGTTCACGTTGTGTGGCAAAGTTGCAGTGGGGTGTTTTTTGAATCTTCCGCTTATCCCATAGACGTGATAACTTGTTGTTAAGTTGGTGCTTTTAACAATGAGCAACTAACAAGTTGCTTAAACGGACGTGTAACAGTTGGCTCACGCTCGTTCCTCGCAAGTTTAGCCAACTATTCCACGCCGCTTAGCAAGGCGTTAGTAGCCTAGGAGGCTTTGGTGCAATTTGACGAGCTAAAGTCAGTACTAGATATAGATAATGGAAATGAGTTAACTCTTCTATCGCCAAATTGGAAAGTTACGCAATTTCCAATTACTGAAAGTGGTTATTGGATCTTGGAAGAGCAGTTTCATGAAGTCTTTTCAGTTACTGGAGAGTACCAAAGCAATGAAAAGGTTTTTGCTTTTGAGACGTTTGAGCGGGTTTATAAAACTACAGGTGTAGTTAAAAGGCTAAATTCAGAGTTCAACTTAAACTGGACTAGCTTTAACAATTTTCAGCAGTCTACAGATATCCTGAGTTTCTATTTAGTACCCCCAAATTTAAGCTGGGTGTTTTACGGTAACAGAGACTATTGCCTATTTGCTAAAGGCTACTAACAAGTTAATTAAACAATGGACGTAAAACAGCAGGCTTGCGCTCATTCTTCGCTTAGTTTAGCCTGCTATTTTCCGCCGTTTATTAAGGCGTTAGGAAGCCAGTGAAGTAATGGAGCTACATTTAATCTATACAGAAACCAATGTTGTGTTGTCAAAAAAAAATTATGATGATTGGATGCAAATTCAAAAAGAGTACCCTGATTACAAGGCATCATTAGGGCCTTGGAGTTTGGATGAAATGATTGACTTCCTCAATGAGGAATATAGCAATCTTGTTCCAATAGCCGATATACAAGTAAACGAATTTTACGTTGGTGACAACATTACAAAGGAGCTGTCATGGTCGTAAGACAAGGCATTCCTAACAAGCCAAGTCAGCGGGAATTTTACTCGCTGAAAAACACTCATAAAATCCCCTGCTTGGGGCGTTAGAGGGCATTATGGAGTCAGTGCCATACAAACTATCTGAAGGCTTATGCCTTGAAGGCTCAGGGAAAGTATTGCCGTGGTTTAAAAGCTTGCACCAAATAACAAAAATGGGTGGAAAACCGTTACCTGAAAAAGGAAAAACCAGCCAATTATTCTGGGAGCAAGAAACTATATTTGATGACTTGGTTGTTTCAATTCAAGCAATGCAGCAAGGCAATGGCATCTTCTTTTTACATCCTGAAACTCAAGACCAAGCAGATTCAGTGCAAAAAGAATATGAGCAGGTAAAGACTATATTGCTTTCTAAGTTTGGTTCACCTAAAGAGGTAGGCGAAAATGATGGTTACCCGTATGCAAGGTGGTTTTGGGGTAATATTTGTGTGAGCCTTACAATCGCTGAGCGGTTCATGGATTATGTATCTTTATCAGTATCAAATGGGGTAATAAAAAATGCCCTCTAACAAGCCGCTCAAATTCGTTCCGGCCACAAAAAGCGTGGCCTCCACCGGACTCGCTAACGCTCGCCGTTTAGCGGGGCGTTGAGGCTGTAGAATTACTCTTTTTAGGAACTGGTTCTACACAATTGACTTGATTGTTTTTTGACATTGAACCCACAGGGTTACTGTGATCTAATAGATATTATTCACCCACGGTAAATTGTTATGGCCAACTACAAGCCTGACTTATCCTGCCAAAATAAATTCATTCCAATCAATTTTGCTGAGCAAATATTGCCAGGTACA